>NZ_JBFTRC010000032.1:0-37674 GCF_056399325.1 Allobosea sp. 01N443 | reverse complement strand
GGGCACCACGATGGTCACGACCTTCGAGGGATAATCCGACTGCGCCAGGGCAGCCGGGGCGATCATCAGGCAGGCGGCGGCCATCGCCGCGCGTCGCGTCAAACTCATCAGGTCTTCCTCCCTTGTTGCAGCGCCCGCGCAATTCGCGCCGGCTCGACCCTTCCCGGGCTCCTTGCCGCAGGGCATAGCACAGCATTTCAGATTTGAAATCTGAAATTTCAGACTTGTTCGGACTTGATGTTTGTGATGTTTGATGCGGCGATGCAGGGCGGAACGCCGGAGCCCGATCGGGATTTCGGTGCCTCCCCCGCACATGCTGGGACTATGATGACCGAGACCACCACGATCGAACCCGTCGCCCCTCACCTGCTGCGCTCCTTGCGCGAGCATGTGCATGAGCGTCTGCGTCGCGCGATCGTGGCCGGCAGCTTCCAGAACGGGGAGAGGCTGAACGAGCGTCAGCTCGCCGAAATGCTCGGCGTCAGTACAACCCCGGTGAAGGACGCGATCCGTAAGCTCGAAAGCGAAGGGCTTGTCCGCACAGAGGCACGACGCGGCGTCTTCGTGCTCTTCTCCGCGCGCCAGGCTTTGGAGATGGCGCTTGGCCGCGCCGCAATCGAAAGCGTGATGGCCCATATCGCCGCCAATCGCATCAGCGACGCCGAGATCCGCGACATGTCGCGGCTGATCGACGACATGGCGCACGCGACCGAGCACAGCGCACTCGAGGACCTCGTCAATCTGAACGAGGCCTACCACGGCGCGATCCACCGGATCTCGGGCTGCGCCTATCTGGAGCGCCGGCTGGACGGACAGCGCATGTATGATCACGCCCAGCGCATCGCACTGCTCGGCGAGCAGGACGAACGCCGCCAGGGTTTTGTCGAACACCAGGGAATCTTCGAGGCGCTGGCTGGGCGCAAGCCGCAGCTCGCCGAGCAGCGAATGAGGAGCCACATCGTGCGCTCGGCCAAGAGCCATGTGCGCCAGGTGTTCGGCTCGGATGCGGAGGGATTGGCCTATGACGAATGACCGCTTGCGGACCGCATTACGCGGAATATCCGGTGTGCATGTCACAGCCTGGAAGGGCGACGGCGAGGCCGACTGGGCCCTGACCGGCCAGATCGTCCGGCGCATTGCCGAGGCCGGCATCCACAATATCGTCTCGGCCGGAAATACCGGCGAATTCTACCCGATGACCACCGACGAGGTCGTCCGCAGCCATGCTGTCGCCGCCGAAGCTGCGGCCAGCAAGTCGCTGGTCACGGCCGGCATCGGCCGCTCCCTTCGCGAAGCGATTGCGACCGGCAAACTCGCAGTTGCGGCCGGTTGCGATGCGGTGATGGTGCATCACCCGCTCGATCCCTTTGCCGCGCCGCAATCGCAAGCCGATTACATTCTCGCCATTGCCGAGGCTCTGCCGATTCCGGTCGTCGCCTATATCCGCTCCGACGCGATCGGCGTGAAGGACCTCGCCCGCGTCGCGACCCACGCCAATGTCGCCGGCGTGAAGTTCGCGTCAAACAACATGATGCTGCTGGCCGAATGCGTGCGCGCGACCCAGGGCACCAGTGCGAACTGGATCTGTGGACTGGCCGAAGGCTGGGCCGCACCGTTCCACGCGCTCGGCGCCCGCGGCTTCACCTCCGGACTGGTCAACGTCGTGCCCGAACGCTCGCTGGCGATCTGGCGGGCGCTGGAAGGCAACGATTATGAACTCGCCCGACACCTCGTCGACGAGATCGCCGGTTTCGAGACGCTGCGTACCAAGTATGGCAACGGCGCCAATGTGACCGTGGTCAAGGAGGCGCTCGGCCTGCTGGGCACGCCGGTCGGCCCCGTCCGCCTGCCCGGCCTTCCCGAACTGAACGAGAGCGAGCGCGCCGAGCTGCGCCGTGTCGTTGCTGGCTGGGGCGCACGGCAAGCAGCAGCGGAATAGCCGCAAGCGTCATCGCAGAGCACTGCGACAAGGCATGCGGCCCGCATCCCCGCCGGCGCACCGCGCGCAATGGCGGTCAGGACCACAAGCAAGAAACATCCGAGGAAACACCATGCCCCACCCCCGCAAGACGCCCGAGACGCTGCGCAGCAGGCGCTGGTTCGGCGCCAGCGACCTGCGTTCCTTCGGTCATCGCTCGCGGGCGCTGCAGATGGGCCTCAATCACGAGGAGTTCATGGGCAAGCCGGTCATCGGCATCCTCAACACCTGGTCCGAGATCAACCCCTGTCACACCCATCTGCGCGACCGGGCCGAGGCGGTGAAGCGCGCGGTCTGGGCCGCGGGCGGTTTCCCGGTCGAAATCCCGGTGATGTCAGCCTCCGAGCAGTATCAGAAGCCGACAACGATGCTCTACCGCAACTTCCTGGCGATGGAGGCGGAGGAATCGATCCGTTCCCATCCACTCGACGGCGCGGTGCTGCTCGGCGGCTGCGACAAGTCCACGCCCGCCCTCGTGATGGGCGCATGCAGCGCGGGCCTGCCCTTCATCTTCGTGCCGGCCGGCCCGATGCTGCGCGGCAACTGGGCCGGCAAGGTGCTGGGTTCCGGGGCCGATGTCTGGAAATACTGGGCCGAGAAGGAAGCCGGTAACATCACCGACGGCCAATGGCGCGAGATGGAAAGCGGTATCGCCCGCTCGCACGGCACCTGCATGGTGATGGGTACCGCGGCGACCATGATGAGCCATGCCGAGGTGCTCGGCCTCACCTTGCCCGGCGCCTCCGCGATCCCCGCCGCCGATGCCGCCCACCCCCGCATGGCCGCGGCCGCGGGAAAGCGCATCGTCGAAATGGTCTGGGAGGACCTGACCCCCGACCGCATCCTGACCCGAAAGAGCTTTGAGAACGCGCTCACCGTCCATATGGCGGTGGCGGGCTCGACCAATGCGATCATCCACCTGATCGCGATGGCGGGTCGGGCCGGTGTGCCGCTGACGCCGGAGGATTTCGACACCTTTTCGCGCACGGTGCCGGTGATCGCCAATCTGCGGCCGTCCGGCGACTTTCTGATGGAGGATTTCTTCTATGCCGGCGGTCTCCCCGCTCTGTTGAAACAGCTTGAGAGCAAGCTGCATACCGACGCCATGACAGTGACAGGAAAGCCACTTGCCGAGACGATCGCGCTCGCACAGGTCTATGATGACAACGTCATTCGTCCACTCGACAGGGCCGTCTCGACCGCCAACGGGCTTGCCGTCCTGAAGGGCAATCTTGCGCCCGATGGCTGTGTCATCAAGCCTTCCGCGGCCGAGCCTCGGCTGCTCCAACATCGCGGCCCGGCTCTGGTTTTCGAGGATTACGACGCGATGATGCGCGCGGTGAACGACGAGGACCTCGATGTCACCGCCGATCACGTCATGGTCCTGAAGAACTGCGGCCCGGTCGGCGGCCCGGGCATGCCGGAATGGGGCATGCTGCCCATTCCCAAAAAACTGCTGAAGCAGGGTGTGCGCGACATGCTGCGCATTTCGGACGCTCGCATGTCCGGCACCAGCTACGGCGCCTGCGTGCTCCATGTCGCGCCGGAGGCTTATATCAAGGGGCCTCTCGCCGCGGTTCAGACCGGCGACATCATCGTTGTCGATGTCGAGGCTCGCAGTATCTCCGTCGAGCTTAGCGACGACGAAATCACCGGTCGCCTCGCCACTTGGTCACCACCCGACCGCAATTATGCTCGCGGCTATGGCCGCATGTCCGCCGCCCATATCCGCCAGGCCGACAAGGGCTGCGATTTCGACTACCTGGAGGGCACGGCCAAGGTGGCGGAACCGGAGATTCACTGAGCGACCTCAGAATGACCACGGCCGTGGAAGCAGCAAGCCTCACGACAGACCAAACCTGCCTTGGACTGGCCGAGAGCCCAGGGCATTATCGATGCGAGCGCCGAAATGGCGTGGCTAAGGCGATGGGGCAGTTGATGACGATGGGGTATGACGACACGCTCTCCTTCGACCCACGCCTTGCCTACGAGATGCCGACCAATTCACAGATCGAGCAGGAGCGCTGGGTCTTCGCCATGTGCAATGGCAGGCGTGGCGGCCGCTTCGCCGAGATCGGCGCCTTCGATGGCGTCCTCCACAGCAACAGCTACTTCCTCGAAACCGAACATGGCTGGACGGGTGTGGCGGTCGAGCCCAACCCCGAACTTTTTGCGAAGCTCCGGCAGAACCGCACGGCGATCTGCCTGGAAAAGGCTGTCTATCGCGAGTCCGGCAGGGTCCTTGACTTCGTTGCCTCCCAGGAGATCGGCACCCTCGAGGAGTTCGCCGACAGCGACGGTTATGCCAGGCATCGTCGCCAGGTCGTCGCGGAGAAGGGCCTGATCCAGGTCGAGACCATCACCTTCAACGAGATCGCTGCGATGGGTGATTTCGCGCTAAACGGCTTCGACTATGTCTCGCTCGATACGGAAGGCTCCGAACTCGACATTCTGCGCAGCATCGACTTGGCTCGCCACCGGATCCCGCTCTTCACCATCGAGCACAATTTCGTCGAGCCGCGCCGGGAGGAGATCAGGCTCCTTCTGGCCGAGGCCGGCTATGATCGGCTCAATGTCGGCTTCGACGACTGGTATTTTCACCAGCAGCTCCTCTGCGAACGAAATCACGGTGCCGCGGTCGATCTCGACGGCATCAACCGGTATTTCAAGARCCTCTACAAGGATTAGCTGGCGTCCGGACAGGCCCATGGCGTGCCTCCTCCCAGCTTGTGTTGACGCGTTTTCGCAAGTCTGGAACAAGCTCACGCACGAAACAGCCGCCCCACGGGTTCGGCGTAAAGCGCGAGTGCAATGTGAATTCGGAAGCCGCGCAGCGCTTCATCGAGCGCACCCATGATCGCTCCTTGACCATCGGCATCATTGGCCTGGGCTATGTGGGCCTTCCACTCGTATTGGCGGCGCTACGCAAGGGCTTCAGCGTCATCGGCTTTGACATCGATCGCGACCGCGTCGCGCTGATCAATTCCGGCCAGAGTGACATCAAGCACATCCCGTCCGAACCGATCGCAGAGGGCATCAGCAGCGGCCGGTTCGCCGCCACGACCGACTTCGATCGGCTGTCCGAGCCGAACGCCCTGCTCATCGCCGTGCCGACGCCACTGACGCGGCACCGCGAGCCGGACATGTCCTATGTGGTCAAGACTGCAGAGGCGATCGCGCCCCGGTTGCAGCGCGGCCAACTGATCGTGCTGGAATCGACGACCTATCCCGGAACCACAGACCAGGTGATGCGTCCGATCCTGGAAGGCGTATCCGGGCTGGCAAGCGGTCAGGATTTCTTCCTGGCTTACTCGCCTGAACGCGAGGATCCGGGCAACCCCAGCTTCGGCACATCGGATATCCCCAAAGTGGTCGGGGGCGACGGGCCAGATGCCTTGGCAATGGCCGACGCGCTCTACAGCGCACTTGTGGTCAGAACGGTGCCTGTTTCATCAACCGCAACCGCGGAAGCCGTCAAGCTGACCGAAAATATCTTCCGAGCAGTCAATATCGCGCTCGTCAATGAGCTGAAGCAGGTCTACAGCGCGATGGACATCGACATCTGGGAGGTCATCGAGGCGGCGAAGACCAAGCCCTTCGGCTTCATGCCCTTCTATCCGGGCCCCGGCCTCGGTGGCCACTGCATCCCGATCGACCCCTTCTACCTGACGTGGAAGGCGCGCGAATACGACATCACGACGCGCTTCATCGAGCTCGCAGGCCAAGTCAACACCCATATGCCCTATCTGGTGGTCAACCGCCTGGCGGAGCTGGTCGATACGCAGCTCCGCAAGAATTTCAGCGATGCCCGTATCCTCGTCCTCGGCATCGCCTACAAGAAGAATATCGACGACATGCGGGAAAGCCCCGCGCTCAAACTGATCGAGCTGATTGAAAGGCGGGGCGCCCA
Source organism: Allobosea sp. 01N443 (assembly GCF_056399325.1). Classification (NCBI taxonomy): domain Bacteria; kingdom Pseudomonadati; phylum Pseudomonadota; class Alphaproteobacteria; order Hyphomicrobiales; family Alloboseaceae; genus Allobosea; species Allobosea sp. 01N443. The sequence goes on along the minus strand of NZ_JBFTRC010000032.1, from coordinate 31,786 downwards.
TGTCGCGTTCCACGACCCCCATGTGCCAGTGATCCGGCCGACGCGCGAATACCCGGAGCTGACCGGAAAGAAGGGGATCCCGGCGCTCGATGCGGAAGCTCTGGCTAGCTTCGATGCCGTTCTGATCGCGACGGATCACGACATCGTCGACTACCGGCTTCTGGTGGAGCACGCCCATCTGATCGTGGACACGCGCAACGCCTGTGCGCGACACGGAGTAAGTGGCGCAAACGTATTCAAGGCGTAACAAGCCAGGCGGATCGGCGGCCGGTCGATCCGGCTCAACGACCCCGAGCAGTTCACAATTGCTTCTGCCAAATCGTGTGAGCGAAGGTCTGCTTCATATCAGCAGGTGGCCTGCACCCCGGGCGTAAAAAACCGCCGGGCCAGCGTCTGGCCCGGCGGTTATAAGCTATGTCTGGGAAGCAAAGGGCAAGGTCCCTCGCTTCGACGGCCTCACGCCACCTTCGCCACCACAGCCGGCTTTTCCCATTCCTCGCCCCAGATCATCACGGCGTGGCCGGGTGAGACCTCGCGGAACTGGCGGACCGGCGGGACGTAGTCGGGCGCACGCACCGGGCTCTTGATCTCGTCGTTCGAGACCGGGCGCTTCTCGAGGCGCCGTGCCGGATCCGGCACCGGCACTGCCGCAAGCAGCCGCTTGGTGTAGGGGTGCTGCGGATTGCCGAAGATCGCCTCGCGCGGGCCGATCTCGACGATCTCGCCGAGATACATCACCGCCACCCGATGGCTGACGCGCTCGACCACCGCCATGTCATGCGAGATGAAGAGATAGCCGAGCTTCATGCGCTCCTGCAGCTCGAGCATCAGGTTGATCACCTGCGCCTTGACCGAGACGTCGAGCGCCGAAACCGATTCATCCGCCACGATCAGCCGCGGCTCGACCGCGAGTGCGCGTGCAATGCAGATGCGCTGGCGCTGGCCGCCCGAGAACTCATGCGGGAAGCGGCTTGCCATATCGGGCTGAAGCCCGACGCGGCGCAGCAGCTCGGCGACCTTGTCGCGGGCCTCCGAGCGGGTCGCGAGCTTGTTGATCAGCAGCGGCTCGGCAATCGCCGCGCCGACATTCATGCGCGGATCGAGGCTGGCGAAGGGGTCCTGGAAGATCATCTGCATGCGCTTGCGCCGGTCGCGCAGGGTCCGCTGGTCGAGCTTCAGCACATCCTCGCCGTCAAGCAGCACCGAGCCGGAGAGCGGCTCGATCAGCCGCATCACCGAACGCCCCGTCGTCGACTTGCCGCAACCGGATTCGCCGACCAGCGCCAGCGTCTCGCCCGCCTGCAGGCTGAAGGAGACGTTCTCGACCGCATGGACCCGGCCCTTGACGCCGCCGAGCAGCCCCGCGCGGATTTCGAAACGGGTGGTGAGCCCGCTGACCTCGAGCACCGGCCGCTCAGCATGAGCCACGGTGTCGGAGGTCTCCGTCGGCACATCGGACAGGCCGGTCGCCCGATCGACGACCGGGAAGCGCATCGGCCGCTTGTGGCCAATCATCGAGCCCAGCTTCGGCACCGCTGAAAGCAACGACCGGGTATAGGGGTGCGTGGCGCGGGCGAAGATATCCTCGGTGGCGCCGGTCTCCACCGCCTGGCCGTTATACATCACCACCGTGCGGTCGGCGATTTCGGCGACTACGCCCATGTCGTGGGTGATGAAGAGGACGGACATGCCCTCCTCGTCCTGCAGGCTCTTGATGAGCTCGAGGATCTGCGCCTGGATCGTTACGTCGAGCGCTGTCGTCGGCTCGTCCGCGATCAGGAGCTTCGGCTTGCAGGCCAAGGCCATCGCGATCATCACGCGCTGGCGCATGCCGCCGGAGAAGCGGTGCGGGTACTCGTTGAAGCGCGACTTCGCCGCCGGAATACGGACCTTCTCCAAGAGCCGGATCGTCTCGGCCTCGGCCGCACTGCGCGACAGGCCGCGGTGCAGGATCAGCGCCTCGGCGATCTGGAAGCCGATGGTCAGCACCGGATTCAGGCTCGTCATCGGCTCCTGGAAGATCATCGCGACTTCGTTGCCGCGGATATGGCGCATATCGGCATCGGGCAAGGTCAGCAGTTCCTTGCCGCCGAGCTTGATCGAGCCTTCGATCTTGCTCGAGCCGGGCGGTGTCAGCCGCATGATCGAGAGCGCCGTCACGCTCTTGCCGGAGCCTGATTCACCAACGACGGCCACCGTTTCCTTCGGTCCGATATCGAAGGAGACGTCGCGGACCACGGAGCGCCACTGCCCCTCGACACGGAACGAGGTGGTCAGATGCGAAACGGAGAGAATGGGAGAGGTCATGCTGAAGCTTTCCAGTCTTTCCTAGATCACGCGGCGCGGGTCGAGCGCGTCGCGCAAGCCATCGCCAATGAAGTTGATCGAGAGAACGGTGAGGAAGATCGCGGCACCAGGGAACAAGGCCCAGTGCGGAGCGACATCGAGATGATCCTTGGCGTCGAACAGGATCCGCCCCCAGGTCGGGATGTCCGGCGGGAAGCCGAGACCAAGGAAGGACAGGGTCGATTCGGCGATGATCGCGGACGACACCTCGATGGTGCCGGCAACGATGACCGGTCCCATCGCGTTGGGCAGGATGTGGCTGACGACCTGCCGCCATTTCGTCGCGCCCGACGCACGCGCCGCCTCCACGAACTCCTTCTCGCGCAGCGAGAAGAACTGGGCCCGGACCAGGCGGGCAACAGGCATCCAGCGCAACCCGCCGATGACGACAACGATCAGGACGAAGACGCCGCCCTCAAGCCCGAAAACGGCCTTGAGCTGTTCGCGGAACAGATAGATCACCAGCAGCAGCAGCGGCAGCTGCGGCAGCGACAGGAAGAGGTCGGTGACCCACATCAGGAAGGAGTCGACATAGCCGCGCGACATGCCGGCGATCGCCCCAACGACGACGCCGACGAACGTGGCGACCACCATGGCGGCGAGGCCGACTGCGAGCGAGATGCGCCCGCCATAGATCATCCGCGCCAGAATATCCTGGCCAAGATCGTCGGTGCCGAACGGATGGCTCCAGGACGGCGTCTGCAGCTGTGCCGCGAAGTCGATATCGTTGATCGCCACGGGCCAGAGCCACGGGCCAATGACGACGCCGAGCACAAGCAGGCCGAGCACGATCGTGCTGATCATTGCCAGGCGGTGTCTGCGGAAGCGGCGCCAGGTCTCGCGCGCTGGCGAGACCGACACGCTCCGCGCCGGCGAGCCGGAAGTCGGCTCAGCGGAAGGAGATACGAGGGTCGAGCCAGCCATAAAGGAGATCCGCAATGAGGTTGAAGAAAACGACGAGGCAGGCGAAGACGAAGGTCACCGCCATGACGACAGGGGTGTCGTTGGCGAGAATCGCCGTGATCAGCAGCGAGCCGATGCCGGGCACACGGAAAATCTGTTCCGTGACGATAGCACCGCCGAAGACCGCCGGCATCTGCAGCGCGACCAGCGTGACGACCGGGATCAGCGCGTTGCGCGCCACATGCCGGATCGTCACCTTCGTCTCGCTGAGGCCCTTTGCCCGGGCGGTGGTGACATAGTCGAGCCTGACKACGTCGAGCACGGCGGAGCGCACATAGCGCGTATAGGAGGCTGCCTGAAAGAGACCGAGCACCAGGATCGGCATCAGCGCCTGCCGCATCATCTCCCAGTACCAGCGCCAGCCTGTCGCCGCGATATCGGAGCGATAGACGAAGGGCAGCCAGTCCAGCTTGATCGAGAACAGCAGGATGAAGAGCAAGCCGGTGAAGAAGGTCGGCAGCGAGAAACCGACGAAGGCGAGCGTGTTGGCGATCTGGTCGAAGACCGAATAAGGCCGCGTCGCGGCATAGATGCCGACCGGCAGCGCGATCGCAAGCGCCAGCAGCTGCGAGCTGCCAACGACGAAGAGCGTCGTCGGGACCCGCTGCAGGATGAGATCGTCGACATTGATTCGGCTGGCGAAGGAAAAGCCCCAGTCGCCCTGCACCATGGCCGTCAGCCAGCGCACATAGCGCACCATGACCGGATCATCGATGCCGAACTTCGCGCGCAACGCCATTCGGACTTCGGGAGGCACATTGGGATTGGTCGCGAGCTCCTCGAACGGGTCGCCAGGCGCCAGCGCAAGAACCGTAAACAGGATCAGGCTGATGCCTAGAAGGCTCGGAATGGCGATGAGCAATCGCCTTATGAGGTAACTCGCCATGTACAGGTCTCTGTCAGCGTGCGGATCGGGACCGTAAACCGGAACCGAAGGATGCAGGGAGCGACGAAGACGCCCCTGCGATGATCCGGCTCCGGCCGGTCAATGAACGGTCGGTACTCACCCTTAGCGAGAGCGCATTGCGCTTTCGCTAAGGGATTGGCCGCTTCTACTAGCTGCGATACCAGCTCGCCAGTCGCCAGACGTCACTGTCCCAGCCACTATATTTCGGCACCAGGTTGTTGGCCGCCGCGGCGACGCGCGTACGCGACAGAAGCGGCAGGATGACGTTGGCCTCGCAGAAGGCCTCATCGACCTTAATCAGCAGCGCGGCGCGCTTGGCTGGGTCGAGCTCTTTCTGCGCAGCCTTGTAGGCGTCGTCCGCTTCCTTGCTGGCGTAGCGCGAGACGTTGCGACCGAGCCACTTGTTCTCCTTGTTGGCGATCTCCCAGGAGGTGAACTGGTTGAGGAAGCGCTCCGGATCAGGCTGCGGCTGCGTCGTGGTGTACATCTCCATGTCGCAGTAGAGCTTGGTGTAGGTGTCGGGGTTGGCGACGTCCGAGGAGAAGAACACGGACGCGGTCACCGACTTCAGCTCGAGATCGATGCCGGCGCGCTGGCAGGCCTGCTTGATGATCGCCTGGGTCTTCTGGCGCGGCGCATTGATCGAGGTCTGGAAGACGTATTTCAGCTTCTTGCCATCCTTCTCGCGGATGCCGTCGGCGCCCTTCTTCCACCCGGCGTCGTCGAGGATCTTGTTGGCCTTCTCGACGCTGAACTCGTATTTCAGCTTCTTCGACTTGAACATCTTCGGCTCGTTGACGAAGCTCGCCGTCGCCGTGCCGCCGCGGCCATAGATGAATTTCTGGATCGAATCGCGGTCGATCAGCAGGTTGATCGCCTGGCGCACGGTCGGATCGCTGAGCGTCGGATGCTTGGTCTTGATGCTCGAACGCTCGCCATCGACCTCGGTCCACGGATCCGTCGTGTTGAGGATGATGAACTCGATATTGCCGCTAGGAACCGCCAGCACGCGCCCGCGCCCACCGGTCTCCATGCGCTTGAGGATCTCGTCCTCGACTAGCATGTTCCAGGCATAGTCGAACTCGCCGGTCTGCAGCACGGCGCGCGCCGCCGAGACTGCGTCGCCGCCGCCCTTGACCTCGATCGTGTCGAAATGCGGCTGGTTCTTGACGTGATAATCGGGGTTGCGCTCGCCGGTGACGATGTCACCTGGCTTGAAGTCGACGAACTTGTAGGGGCCGGTGCCGACGGGCTTCAGATTGGCCGGAGCCTCGCGCGACTTGGCCCCCTTGAACTCGCCGAAATGGTGCTTCGGGATGATCATGCCGGCGACGCCGACGAAGGCATCGGCCCAGAACGGCGTTGCCTCGGCGAAGATGACCTTGACGGTGTGGGAGTCGAGCTTCTCGACCTTGATGTCCTTGTAGGAGCCGGTGGTGTAGGCGGCGGTGGCCGGATCGGCTGCATATTCCCAGTTGAAGACGACGTCATCCGCGGTGAACGGCTTGCCGTCATGCCATTTGACGCCCTGCTTCAATTTCCACGTCACCGACTTGCCGTCGGCCGAGAGACCGCCATTCTCCTTGGAAGGGACTTCAGCAGCGAGGCACGGAATGAGATTGCCTTCGGCATCCCAGCCGGCGAGCGGTTCATAGAAGACGCGCGAGGCCTCCTGGTCCTTGGTGCCAGAGGCGAAATGCGGGTTCAGCAGGGTCGGCGCCTGCCAGAGCAGGATCTTCAGCGGCCCGCCGCCACCGGCCTTGGTCGGCTTGTAATCGTCGACCGGCTGCGCCATCGCGACGCCGTTCCAGGCCAGCATCTGGGTTGCGATCGGTGCGCTCAGTCCCAGCGCCACCATCTTCTGCACGAAGGAGCGCCGCGACAGGCCACCTTCCTTCACATCCGCGATCAAACCTCGCAGGCCGTGTTCGTTCATACATACCCTCCGCCAATCGGCAACCGACAAAACTCCGGAGGTCTTGCGCCCCCTGCTTTTCCCTCAAGCTGCTCCCAGCAAGGCATGTGCCAAAGAGCGCGTCAACCATGCAGCGCAGCGCCTTGCAGTCCCGCTTGGAACTGACTGGACGAGCCTCTCCTGGCTTGCTCAAATGCGGAAACACTTAGAAGCGAGATAAAAATGGACAATCGAAACGACCTCTGGCGCCAGGTTGACGCAAGCAAGGAGCGCTTCATCGCGCTGAGCGAACGGGTCTGGGGCATGCCCGAGGTCTGCTATACCGAACAGCGCTCCGTGGCCGAACATGTCGCCGAGCTCCGCCACCAGGGCTTTCGAATCACCGAGAACGTCGCCGACATCCCGACGGCCGTCATCGGCGAGGCCGGAGAAGGCGGCCCGGTCATCGCCTTCCTCGGCGAATATGACGCACTCCCCGGCCTCAGCCAGGAGGCGGGTGTTGCCACGCACCAGCCGCTCGAGGATGGCGGCCATGGTCATGGCTGTGGGCATAACCTGCTCGGCTCCGCCGCACTGCTCGCCGCCACCGCGATGAAGAACTGGYTGGCCGAGAACAAGATCCCGGGGCGCGTACGCTACTATGGCTGCCCTGCTGAGGAAGGCGGCGCAGCCAAGGCCTTCATGGTCCGCTCGGGTGCCTTCGACGACGCCGATGTTGCGATTTCCTGGCACCCGTCGAGCTTCTGGGAGGTCACCCCTCCCCTCTCGCTCGCCAATACGCGTGCCGATTTCATCTTCACCGGCCGCGCCGCCCATGCTGCGGCCTCGCCGCATCTCGGCCGCAGCGCGCTCGACGCCGTCGAGTTGATGAGTGTCGGCGTCAACTATATGCGCGAGCACATGCCAAGCGACGCGCGCGTGCACTACGCGCTGCTGGATACGGGCGGCATCGCCCCCAACGTCGTGCAGGCGCATGCGCGCGTCCGCTACTCGATTCGCGCGCGCGATTTGCCCGGCATGCTCGAGCTCGTCGAACGCGTCCGCAAGATCGCCGAGGGCGCGGCATTGATGACCGAAACCAAGATGGAGATGCGCATCATCAGCGCCGTCTCGAACGTCGTCGGCAACACCCCGCTCGAGRAGGMGATGCACGACATTCTGGAGGAGCTCGGCGCTCCGCATTTCGACGAGACCGACCGCGCCTTCGCCCGCGATATCCGCTCGACGCTCTCGCCTCAGGAGATCGCTTCCTCCTGGCGCTCGATCGGCCTGCCTGAAACCGAGGCTCCGCTTGCCGATTTCGTTGTCCCGCTCGACGCGCCGCGCAATCCGATGATCGGCTCGACGGATGTCGGCGACGTCAGCTGGGTCGTGCCGACGGTTCAGGCTCACGCGCCAACCGTCGCGATCGGCACGCCTTTCCACACCTGGCAGGTGGTGGCGCAGGGCAAAAGCCCGGCCGCGCACAAGGCCATGGTCCAGGTTGCCAAGGCGATGGCAGCGACCGGAGCCGCCGTGCTCTCGGACCCTGCCCTGATGGCTGCGGCAAAGGCCGACCTGAAGACCCGCGTCGGCAAGGATGGCTATGTCTCGCCACTGCCGGGGGAAGTGCAGCCGCCGCTGAACATGTCGCGCGGCTGAGACATAAAACAATCCCCAGCCGCCACTGGCGGCTGGGGACAGCTTTCGGTTTCAAGTCGCCGCGGCAGCACGCCGCGACGAACGATGACCTCAGAGGACCGGAGCGGCCTGCTGGCCCAGTTCCTCGGCTGAGGGAATACGGCCGCCCTCGAACCAGTAGGCCGCTGCGGCACGCGACATCGCCGCGCCGTCATGGCCGATTCCGTTCACCGTGATCAGCTGCCAGTTGCAGGGCAGCCCGAGCCGGGCCGCCTCGCGCTTGGCGAAGTCGAGCATGAAGTGGGCCCGGCCGTAGCGATGCGGCCCCTGAGCCAGCGCCTCGGCCTGCGATGGCAGGTTCGGATCGGCGGTGGCGATGTCCTGGTCACCGGCGAAAATGATCATCGGATAGGCAAGCCAACGCGCCAGCGCCGCTTGATCCAGCCCGAGCTCACCGAGGCCTTCCGGGAAACTCCTGTCAAGGCAAGGCAATGTGTACCAGCCCGGATTGGAGGCCATCGCCGCCTCGAAGGGTTCCGAGCCTTGCGTCGCCAGCATCCGATGGACGAACTGACCGCCGGCCGAATGGCCGAAGATGCGGATCACCGGACGGTCGATGACGCCACCGGCACGCAGCGCCTCGAGCACACGCTGCGGCACGGAATAGAGCCAGGTGTCGCGTGCAGCGATCGCGCCGCCGGCCCCGAGAACGAGCCCGTTATTATAGCCTTCGGCCTGCGGATAATGCTCGTTGGAGAAGGTCGGGGCGACGATCAGGAGGCCGTGCTTCTCCGCAGCATCGATCCAGAAATCGCGGTACTCGTCGCCATTGCGCAGCATGCCGTGCTGCACGACCACTACCGGGTCGTTCGGCTTGTGGCCGGCGGGACGATAGATATTGACCTCGAGCGGCCTGTCGGGATGAAAGCGATCGACGAAAGGCAGAGTGCTGCGGCCGATAGCGGGCGTAAGCGAAGCGGTGGTCATGCGGTCTCCGGGGCCTTGTGCAAATGGCAGGCGGCGCTGCGGCCGGGCGCGATCTCGGTCAGTTTTGGCCGGACCTCACGGCAAACGGGCATCGCGAGCTCGCAGCGCGGGTGGAACGGGCAGCCTGGCGGCGGTGCGAGTGGCGACGGCAACTCGCCCTTCAATGGCTGGAAATCGCGCTTGCGCCCGGCCGCCGACGGGATCGCCTTGATCAGGGCCGCGCTATAGGGATGCGCCGGCTCGGCGAAGATGGCAGTGGCAGATCCGATCTCGACGATCCGGCCGAGATACATGATCGCGACCCGGTCGCTGATATGGCGCACCAGCCCAAGATCATGGCTGACGAAGAGATAAGTCAGCCCGTGCCGCTCCCGCACATCCATGAACAGGTTGATGACCTGGGCCTGGATGGACACGTCGAGCGCCGACACCGGTTCGTCGCAGACCAGGAAATCAGGCTTCACCGCGAGCGCGCGGGCAATGCCGATACGCTGGCGCTGGCCGCCCGAGAACTGGTGCGGATAGCGCTCCCGATAGGCGAGATCGAGCCCGACTTCGGTCAGCGCCTGGTCGACAGCGGCCTCGATCTCCGCCTTCGGCAGCAGCTTGTGGACGCTCAGCGCCTCGCCGACGATCCGGCTGACCTTCATGCGCGGGTCGAGCGAGGCGTAGGGGTCCTGGAAGATCATCTGGACCTTGAGCAGGAACTCGAGCCGGTCCTTGCCCTTGAGCCCGGCCACCGGCTTCTGTTCGTAGATGACCTCGCCCGTGCTCGGCTTGAGGATGCCGGTGGCGACACGCGCCAGGGTCGACTTGCCGCAGCCGGACTCACCGACGAGCCCAAGGACTTCACCGCGCTTGACGCTGAGATCGACGCCGTCGACGGCTCGCAGCGCCGGCGGCGCCTTGCCGCGACCGGTCGCCATCAGGATGCGTTCCGCCAGGGTGGGGCTGCGGCGGAAGTGCTTAGTCACACCCTTCAGTTCGAAGACGGGCGCGCTCATGCTGCCTCTCCCTGCGGAACCGGGTTATGGCAACGGAAGCTGCGTTCGGCGGTCCCGGTCGGCGTCGGATCCTGCTCCGCGCAGATCGGCTGGACCCGGTTGCAGCGGGGGCGGAATGGGCACCCGCTCGGGCGCCCATCGATCCGCGGCGCGACGCCGTCGATCTGGTTCAGGCGCTCACCCGGCTCGACCATCGCGGCCGAGGAATTCAGCAGACCAAGCGTATAGGGATGCCGCGGCTGGTCGAGCACGGAGTCGACCGGACCGATCTCGACAACCCGGCCGGCATACATCACGGCGACCCGGTCCGCGAGCTCGGCGACGACCGCGAGATCATGGGTGATCCACAGCACGGCCGTACCGGTTTCACGGCTGAGCTTCTGGACCTCGAACAAGATCTGGCTCTGGATCGTGACGTCGAGCGCGGTGGTCGGCTCGTCGGCGATGATCAGGTCGGGTGCATTCAGCAGCGCGGTCGCGATCGCGACACGCTGGCGCATGCCGCCCGAGAACTCATGCGGAAACTGCTTGAGGCGTGCCTCCGGCGAGGAGATGCCGACACGTGCCAGTGCCTTGGCCGCCTCGCTCAGCGCTTCCGCGCGGCTGCACTGGCGATGCTCCAGGATCGCCTCGCTCATCTGCTCGCCGATACTGAGCACCGGGTTCAGCGTCATCAGCGGATCCTGGAAGATCATGGCGATGCGATCGCCGCGCAGCTTGCGCAGCCGCTCTTCGGACGCCTCGCGAAGGTTCTCGCCGGCGAACGTGATCTCGCCCGCAACGATCTCGCCCGGCGGATCGATGAGCTGGACCAGCGAGAAACCGGTCACCGACTTGCCGGAACCGGATTCTCCGACCAGCCCGAGCACCTCGCCGCGCGCGACGCTGAGATCGACGCCATCGACGGCCGGCCAGGCGCCATCGAGMGCGTGGAAGACGGTCCTGAGTCCCCGGACCTCGAGAAGCGGAGCACTCATGAGCGCACGTTGAAGCTGCGGCGCAGGCGGTCGCCGACAAGATTGAGCGACATGATGAGCAGCACCAGCGCGATGCCGGGGAATACCGCGATCCAGTATTCGCCGGAGAGGAGGAATTCGAAGCCGTTGGCGATCAGCAGTCCGAGCGAAGGCTGCGTCACGGGCACGCCGACGCCGAGGAAGGACAGGGTCGCCTCCAGCGTAATTGCGCTCGCAATGCTGATCGAGGCCACCACGAGCACCGAGCCGACCGAGTTCGGCAGGAGATGGGCCAGCATGATATGTCGGGTCGGCAGACCGAAATTCAGCGCCGCCTCGATATATTCCTTGCGACGCTCGACCAGGGCGGCGGCACGCATCAATCGTGCATATTGCGCCCATTGCACCAGCACGATCGCAAAGATCACCTTGTCGACGCCACGGCCGATCGAGGCGAGCAGCACGAGCGCGATCAGGATCGAGGGAAAGCCGAGCATGAAGTCGACGACGCGCATGATCACGGCATCGACCGCGCCGCCGAACTGAGCTGCGAGCAGGCCGGCGGTAATGCCGATGACGAGCGCGCCCGCGGTCGCCGTGAGACCAACCATCAGGCTGGTCCGAAGCCCGTAGAGGATCGCGCTCAGCATGTCGCGACCCTGGGCATCGCTACCAAGCCAGTAGGTGATGCCGGTCATGCCGCTGTCTCCCGGAGCCAGCCGGTTGTCCATCACGCTCAACGAGGCGAGGTCGTGCGGGTTCTGCGGCGCGATGACGGGAGCAAGTACGGCGAGCAGGACAAGGATACCGAGCAGGATCGCGGCGCCGCGCGTCGTCGGCCGGTTCCGGATCCGGCGCAACACCTTCTCGCGCAGGGGCGTATCGGCATAGGCCGGCACGACTGGAGCTTTCGCCGGCGCGCTCATGCCATGTCTCCGGTCAGCTTCACGCGCGGATCGAGCGCGGCATAGAGAATATCGACGAGGAAGTTCACCGTGACGAAGAGCAGCGTTGCCAGCAGCACATAGGCGACGACCACCGGCCGATCGAGCTGGTAGATCGAATCGATCAGGAGCTTGCCCATGCCGGGCCAGGCGAAGACCGTCTCAGTGATGGTGGAGAAGGCGACGAGGCTGCCGAACTCGATGCCGACCACCGTCACGACCGGGATCAGGATGTTGCGCAGCACGTGCCGACCGACGATCCGCTTGCGGCGCACGCCCTTGGCACGGGCATATTTCACATAGTCCTGCGTCATCGTCTCGGTCGTGCCGGCCGCGACGAGGCGGATCATCAGTGCCGTATTAGGGATGGCGAGGTTGAGCGCCGGCAGGATCAGATGCTGCAGCCCGTCCAGCGTGAGCAGACTGGTCTGTACGCCGAGCACGGAGACGGTCTCGCCGCGGCCGGCCGTCGGCAGCCAGCCAAGCACGACCGCAAAGAGCAGGATCAGCATCATCCCCTTCCAGAAATTCGGAAGGGAATAGCCGAGCACGGTACTCGCCATGATGATCCGTGACGGCCGGCTGTCAGGATCGAGTCCCGCGAACAGCCCGAGTGGCACACCGACCGTGACGGCCAGCATCATCGCCAGCAGCACCAGTTCGAAGGTCGCGGGCAGACGGGCGAGGATCAGTTCGATCGCGGGCACGCCATGCACGAAGGAGCGCCCGAGATCGCCCTTCAGGGCATTGCCCATGAAGGTGAAATATTGCTGCCAGACTGGCAGGTCGAGGCCGAGCCGCTTGATCAGGGCCGCGCGCTCGGCGGCACTGACCTGTGGCGAGACCAGGAGCTCGATCGGGTCTCCGATGCCATAGACGGCGAAGAAAACCACGACCGAGACCGCGAGCAGAACGATGACGCTCTGGATCAGCCGCTGCAAAACATAGGCGGTCATTGCGTTTGATCGACTCTGCTACGCTTACTGGATGACTGGACTTACTTGGCGACCGGCTTCACCGACATCGCCAGCATGAACTGGTCGGCGCGGCCGGTGACGCTCAGGTCGGACTTGAACGCCCAGATGCCGCTTTCGAAGTGCAGCGGGATGAACGCACCGTCTGCAAGCACCAGCTTGCCGGCCTCCTGCAGCAGTTCGGCCCGCTTGGCATCGTCGAGCGTCGTCACGGCAGTGCGGATCACCTTGTCGAACGCGACGTTCTTGTAACCGCCATAGTTCGAGCCGCCGAGGGTCTTCTCGTCGTTCGGGGTCGGTGGCCACTGACGCAGGAAGGATGCGGCCTCACCTGTGCCGGAACCCCAACCGCCGAGCGCAACGCTGAACTCCTTCTTGGCGCGGCGCGGGAAATAGATCGCGCGCGTCATCGCATCGACCTCGGTCTTGATGCCGATCTGGGTCAGGTACTGCGCGACAGCCTGGGTGATCTGGCTGTCATTGATATAGCGGTCATTGGTCGAGGACAGCGTCAGCTGGAAGCCCTTGGCATAGCCTGCCTCGGCCATCAGCTTCTTGGCGGCAGCCGGGTCATAGGCCAGCTTCGGCGGGTTCGGCAGCGTGCCGAACATACCGGTCGGCAGGAACTGGTAGGCCGGCTCTGCCGCACCGTCCATGATCCGCTTGACGATCGCGTCACGATCGATAGCGAGCGACATCGCCTTCCGGACGCGGGGGTCCTTGAGCGGGTTCTTGCCGTCTTCGGACTTGACGAAGGGGCTCTGGTCGCGGGCCACGTCGAGCTGGAAATACATCACGCGGGTCGAGGGCGTGACGACATGGCCAAAGCGCTTGTCACCCTTGATGCGGCCAAGGTCGCGCGCCGCGGGATTCTCGATGACGTCGTAGTCACCGGCAAGCAGCCCGGCCAGGCGCGGACCGGCATTGGTCACCGGCAGCAGGCGCACGGTCGCCCAAGGCTCCGCCTTGCCCCAGTAGCTCGGGTTGCGCTCGAGCTCGATCGACGAACCGCGAACATAGGACTTCAGCTTGTAGGGGCCCGTGCCGATGGCGAGGCTGCCGTCATTGAAACCGCTCACGGCCGGYCAGGCGCCGGTCACGCCGCAGTTCTTGGGAACGTCATAGCTGATGGGGCCATGCTCGACGATCGAAGCCGAGAGAATGCTGAGGCTCGAAAGCAGGTTCGGCATCAGCGGTTCGGGGTTGATCGTGTTGATGATCAGCGTGTGGGCGTCGGGCRCCTCGACCGAGGCGAAGTTCCCGGTGATATCGGCGAAGGAATCGGAGACCTTGGTCTCGTTCTTCAGCGTGCGGCAGAACGTGAAGACCACGTCTTCCGCAGTGAAGGGCTTGCCGTTCGAGAAGGTGACGCCCTGGCGCAGTTTGAAGGTCCAGCGGTTCTTGCCGTCATTCTCCCAGGAATTGGCGAGGCTGGGATGGAGCTTCTGCTTCTCGTCCTGACGCACGAGCGAGTCGAAGATGTGCTGGGCCAGCGCATTGTTCGGCGTGAGATCATGGTAATKCGGATCGACAGCTGTCGGTTCCGAAGCCAGCGCGATGCGCAGGGTCTGGGCCCAGGCCGGCGCGGCGGCAAGGCAGGTTCCGGCCAAAGCCGCAACCATTAAGGATTTACGCATGGTCATCTCCGCTCCCAATGTGAACCATTTTGACAGCTTCATTTTCGTTGGGTAGCAAACATGAAAATATTCGAACGTCAATCGGGTGGAGACGCATGTCCCAAGGCTTGAAGCCGACGACCGATCTCTCGAACCGGATCGCCCGGGTCTACCCGTCCTTGAGCAACGGGCATCGGCGTGCAGCCGATTTCGTGCTGCAGCACCCACTCGACGTCGCCACCATGACGATCGAAGGACTGGCTGAAGGCAGCGGGACCTCCAACGCGACCGTCACGCGCTTCGTCCGCGCTCTTGGCTATGGAAACTATGCCGAATTCCGTGCAGCCCTCTCCTCGGCCCTGAAATTCGCGCTCGATCCGGTCGACAGTTTTGCAGGCGCACGCTCGGCCGCGGGCTCGACCTTCGCCACCTTCGTTGACGCCCTTTCCGACCAGTCGGCCAATCTGCAGGCCGCGCGGGACGCCCTCGACGAGGCGACCACGACACGGGCGATCGAGGCGCTGCTCAAGGCGCGCCGCGTCTTCATCGCCGCGTCGGGGGCGAGCCATCATGTCGCATCTTTCCTTGAAGAAGGGCTCGCGCTCTATCTCGACGCCGACGTGACCTTCGCGTCCTCACGCGCTGGCCCTGAACGAGCCATTCGCCACATGCTCTCGGCCAGGCCCGACGACCTCGTCGTCGCGATCTCGGTGCCGCGCTATTCGCGCACCACGCTCGACCTCGCCTCCTTCGCGAAGAAGCGGGGGTCGACTTTGCTTGCGCTGACGGACGGCCCTACCTCCCCACTCGCCAACATCGCCGACATCACGCTCTTCGCCCCGGCCCGGAATCGGCTTCTGCCGAATTCGCCGACTGCCATCTTCGCGCTGGCGGACGCCCTGATTACGGCGATCGCCCGCGAGCGACCTGACGCAGTCGAAGCACTGAAGGGCTTGAGCGAAAGCCTGCTCTGGACGTTTCACCACTGAGGTGAGCTTGCCATGCCCCCCGTCAACAGACGGGGTGTAGCAACAAACCCGTGTACCGGCGCCGATCATGGCGCTTCGCGCAACTGAAGGAGCATCGCACGACGAATTCAACTGAAGCGAGAGCGATTCAGGCTCTTGCACAGCAGCGCGATGAGAGTGCCCCCGCTCTATCGGGTTACGTCACGGCGTATCCACCGACTTATCGACAGGTAACGAAGGCAAGAGTCGAACCCGAAGAGGTCGTTCATGGAGCAGGATTTCTGCGCTATTTTGAAAACTATCTGATTCAAAATCTTAAAATTTATGAAGAATTCTCGTCTATCGTCAGAACATTGGTCTTGGCGCAAGAGTGCACAAATTGCTATTCTTCTAATCTGGAATACGCGGAAGACACGGCCTAGCACCGAGACGATCGCGCACTGGATCGATGCCACGATGGATTGTGGATGAACGACCGGGTGAATGACAAGTACGCAGGCGCTTCCCAGGCGCAGGGCGGAGGAACTGACACGACGGCTGGGGACGGAAAGAAGTGGCGCTGGCCCACCGCATTCCGCAACGCAATCCTGCAACGCTGGAACGCCCTCTCCCTCGAACGCCAGTTCCTCCTCACCGCCGCCTTGGCCGTCGGCCTGTCCATGGCTGCTCTCGGCTATTGGGTCGAGAGCCGGATTCGCTCCGGCTGGATTCAAGGCATGGCGGAAACGGGAGCGCTCTATCTCGAGGGATTTCTGGCACCCCATGTGCAGGGGCTGGATGCCTCGAACACATTACCGCAGGAAAGCCGTGAGAAGATCGAGGACCTGCTGGTTAATACCAGCCTCGGCCGCCACGTCGCGATCATCAAGTTATGGGACCTCAACGGGAACCTGATCTTCAGCACGAGCAAGGTCGAGTCTCACGGGAAGCTGCCGGCAGGCGACATCAAGCGGATCATGGCCGGCAACGTCGTCGTCGACACTGATCTCGACGATGACGGCGATGAGCTCAGGGCACTGAAGTTAAAGCCAAAGCTGATCGAGATCTATGCGCCGATCTACAGGGAGAAGACCAGGGACATCATCGCGATCGGAGAATTCTACGAGTTCAGCCGGTTCATGAACCGAGAGATCTCCAGCGTCCGATACGCGACATGGTTCCTCATCGCGAATGTCGCCATCGTCATCGTCATCCTGCTACATGTCATCGTCAAACGCGCGAGCCGAATCATCAGTAGCCAGCAGGCTCTTCTCGAGCAGAACTTGGCGCGGGCTGAAGCCCTGGCGAAGCGGAACAATGCGCTCAGGCGGGCAGCGGACCGGGCCAGGCTCAACGCCACCGTTCTCAACGAGACCTATCTTGCCAGCATTGGCGCCGACATCCACGACGGGCCCATCCAACTCCTCAGCCTGATGATGCTGAAGCTGCCCTCTGCAGCAGATCGGGCGAGCGGGACCGTGGCGCCCGCAGCCCATGCTCACGGCGAGCTCGAACCCCTGATCCAGCAGGTCCTCTCGGATCTGCGCAACCTGTCGTCAGGGCTGGCACTGCCCGAGGCGGAGAATCTCTCTCTCGCTGAGACCATCCATCTGGCCATTACCCGCCATGAGCAGCAGACAGGCACACATGTGCTTCGCAACATCGCCGAACTGCCCGCGCAGGTTCCCGTCGCCATCCGCTTCTGTTCTTACCGGGTCGTGCAGGAGGCGTTGACCAACGCCTATAAACACGCCGGGGGGCGGGGGCAGAAGGTCGAAGCCCGCATTGGCGACGATAGGCTCGAGATCTGCGTGTCGGACAGTGGCAGCACCTTGCCCGTCCAGCACCGTGACACGACACTCGGTGGTGGCGGCCTCGGGGTGCGGGGCATGGACAGCCGCATCAAGGCATTGCGAGGCCAACTCACAGTGAGTCGGCTGCCTACCGGTGGAACCGAAGTGCGCGCCACGCTGCCCATGCGATCCTGACGGCGCGATCCCGCCCCTATCGAGGCCTCGCCGGATCACGCGTATCAGATGCCGGAGGAACGAGCCTTTGCGCCGCGATCACAACCTCGAGACGATTCCTGGCATTCAGCTTGTGCATGAGATTGGTCATATAGCCCTTGATCGTCTTCTCGCTCAGCGAGAGGGCCCGGGCGATCTCTCGATTCTGCTTCCCGCACAGGAGAAGCCTCACGATCTGGTCCTCCCGCACACTCAGCCTGGTGCTTTGCGCCGCCCTCTTCTCCAGCGCTTTGCTTTGCAGCGCACCGATCACCTTGGTGGCGAAAGCAGGCGTGATATAGATCTCGCCTCGCCGCGCCGCCTCAATCGCGTCGAAAAGATCATCGGCGGGACTGCCCTTGAGGACGTACCCGCT
Source organism: Allobosea sp. 01N443 (assembly GCF_056399325.1). Taxonomy (NCBI): domain Bacteria; kingdom Pseudomonadati; phylum Pseudomonadota; class Alphaproteobacteria; order Hyphomicrobiales; family Alloboseaceae; genus Allobosea; species Allobosea sp. 01N443. Next base: position 14,225 of record NZ_JBFTRC010000032.1, on the reverse strand, counting down.
GGCGCCGGCGTCGAGCGCCTGAATGGCATGGTCGGTACTGGTCGATGCGGTGAACACCACCATTTTCATGTGAGGCGCAGCCTTGGATGCGTCCGAAATCGCCTGGAAGGCATCGCCCGCCATGTTCAGATCGACAATCATCGCGTCAGGCTGGTGAGTTTCCGTGATCGTGGTGATGTGATCAGCAGCGGAACCGGTCGCAACGAGCGAGAATCCACCTTTGCGTTGCAGCAGTGCAACGATCCCTTCGGTCAGAAGCGGGTGGTCGTCTACAACCGCAATCGATATGCCATCCATCGCTGACCTCCCCCAATTCTATGCCGCGACGCTGAGAGCATGCTGGCTCATTTACAGCCTCGTGTAAATGACTTGGTGAACGAAGGGTTAACTTATGTTGTCTTCGCGCCAAACGCTCGCCCAGGAACCGCCGTATGGCTAGATCTTGCACGAATACCTGGTGATTAATGTGACATAGGTCACAGATCGCACCGGGATTGCGTTGATCGTTCAGTCAAATGGATCAACCCCGCGCCTCGGCATTCCCATTGGCTTGCCGCGATCGTCTCGTGTATCGTATGCAGACATTATCATACAATGCATGGAATCCGGAGAGCCGGCATGGCGCGGAGCGACGAGACAATGCAGTGGATCCGCCAGCTCGATCCATCTGCAGGCCCGCGTTACCTCCAGATCGTCGAACTGATTGCCGAGGCCGTCGCGAACGGCACCCTGCGACCTGGCGACAGACTCCCACCTCAGCGGCAACTCGCCAAACTTGTTGACGTCGATCTGACGACGGTTACTCGCGCCTATGCAGAGGCAAGACATCGCAATCTGCTCGATGCGGTAACCGGGCGCGKCTCCTTCATCTCGACGCGGAAGGAACAATCGGGTCCGCTCATCGACCTGAGCATGAACATTCCCCCGCCCCCGAAAGGCATACGCCTTGCTGAATTGATGCAGCGCGGTCTCACAGAGGTCCTGTCGCGATCGAGTGCCGATTTGCTGATGACCTATCATGTCGGAGCGGGTTCGCTGGCGGACCGGGCGGCCGGCTGTGCCTGGCTTGAGCCCGTTCTCGGACGGATCGAACCCGCCAGATTGCTCGTCGCCCCCGGCGCGCAGCCGGCGCTCGTGGCACTGGCCAGCCTGCTCGCAAAACCGCGCGAGGCCATCCTGGTCGAGGCCCTCGCCTATCCCGGCCTGCTTGCAGCGGTGAGGCTGGCGGGGCTACGGCCTGTCCCCGTCGCGACGGACGAAGAGGGTCTTCTGCCGGGCGCCCTGGAGCGGGCCATTGATGAATCCGGCGCAAAACTGCTCTGCGTGACGCCGACGATCCAGAATCCGACCACGGCGACGATGCAGCCTGCACGACGCGATGAGATCGTGCGGATCGCGCGGGCAAAACACCTGAGGATCATCGAAGACGATCCTTACAGCCTGCTCGCCGGCGATGCTCCGCCACCGCTGGTCGCCCTCGCTCCGGAGCGGACCTATCATGTCGCGACCCTGTCGAAGGTCCTGACCCCGGGGCTGCGTACCGCCTTCGTCGTCCTGCCACCGGACGAGAACCGTGACGCGCTCGTCGCGATCCTGCGAAGCATTGCACTCATGCCGCCCCCGCTGATGACGGCTCTTGCAACCCATTGGATCCGGATCGGCGCCGCTGGCGACCTGCTCGACGGGGTGCGCCGCGAGGCTGCGGCGCGCCAGGAGCTGGCCCGCTCCATCCTGCCGGCCTCGGCCCGGCATCATCCGAACGGCCTGCATATCTGGCAGCCGCTGCCAGCGCATTGGGATCGTTACCGCCTGGTCGAGGCAGTCCGTCAGGAAGGCCTCGGGGTCACGCCATCGGATGCATTCAGCGTCGAAGGCGAGGCCCCGGACGCGGTCAGGATTTCTCTGGGCGGCGTGCCGGAACGCGGCCGCCTCGCCCATGCCCTGAAGGCGCTGGCCGCAATCATGGGCAATGAGCGCTCGCAGCATCAGGGGATCGTCTGACGAGACCAGGAGCGCGCAGGCACGGCCTCCTCAACGCGCTCCGTTCCTCGGGGTCAGGCCGGCGTCTTCTCACCCTTGGGGCGAGCCAGCCGACCTTCCTCAGCCTTGTGGAAGAACTGTGCTGCGACGAGCCAGCCCTTCAACGGCTGCAGCGGCGGGATGCAGGTCAGCAGGATCAACGGCAAGGTGGTGACGAGATGAACCCAGGCCGGCGGCTCATAGGCCATTTCGAGCCAGAGCGGGAACACCACGGCCGGAATGCAGACAAACATCATTACGAAGAAGGCCGGCCCGTMGGCAGGGTCAGCAAAGGAATAGTCGAGACCGCAGACCTCGCATTTCGGCCGCAGCTTCAGAAAGCCCTCGAACAGGTGCCCCTGTCCGCAACGCGGACACCGTCCGCGCAGGCCGGTCTGGGCAGGCGAGAGGGGTGGCCATTCTTGGTCGGACACGGGAACAACTCCTTGAAGCCAGCTCTGAGCGGCCAACGTCGCCCACTAAATGGCAACAGAGACGTACAATGTCAAGATTGTACGCATACACAGATGGAAAGCGACGGGCCAATCCTCGCGACAGACACATCGCGCCGCCAACAGGCTTCTGCCGCGCGATGGAGCAAGTCTAGAGGCGTTGAAGTCGCGGGTACGGCGCGAGATCGGGACTGACACTACAGCGTGCCTGGGCGGCGAGACGGGTGAGAAGCGAGCGCCGAACGGTTAGCCGCGCCGCGATGCCCCAGCCGGCTTGGCGATCGAAGCAAAATGCAGGTTCACGATTTCGGCTCCGGCACATCGAGCTTCAGCTCGACATGAACCGTATCGCCATCGGCATGCGTGACGCGGAAGCCCAGATCGCTCGCCATCTGTAGCATCGGAACATTATGCGCCAGCACTTCGCCGAAGAGCCGCTGGTAGCCCTGCTCCCGCGCATGCGTGATGATTTCGGTCATGAGGCGATAGCCGAGGCCCCGCCCCTTCATGTCGGAGCGGACGAGGATCGCATATTCCGCCGTCTTGCGCTCCGGGTCGCCCGAGATCCTGACGACGCCGAAGATCGGCCCCACCCCATAGGGCGCACCGGGCTCCCCAGCGACCAGGGCCATTTCCCTGTCATAGTCGATCTGTGACAGCCGGGCCGCCGTTGCATGCGGAAAGATCTTCACCGGTCCCAGGAAGCGCATCCGCAGATCGTCCGGCGTACACAACGCGACCATCTCGGCGAGAGCGCTCTCGTCCTCGGGCCGGATCGGGCGCAGATGGAGCTGCGTGCCGTCGCCGAGTGCGATCTCGCGCTCGAGCTGGTGCGGATAGGCGCTGACCGCCAGTCCAAGACGGCGCCCTTTCTTGCCGGCGATGACGATCCGGGCATCGAGCGCAATGCAGCCTTCGTAGTTGGCGAGAAGCGGGTTGATGTCGAGCTCGATGATCTCGGGCAGCTGCACGACCAGCTCCGACAGGCGAACGAGAATATCGACGACCGGTTCGAGCGGCACGGCGGGAACGTCGCGAAACCCCGCCAGTAACCGCGCAACCCGCGTGCGCGAGATCATGTCGCGCGCCAGGACCGAATTCAGCGGCGGCAACCCGATGGCGCGGTCCCCGATCACCTCCGTCGCGGTGCCGCCGCGTCCGAACAGGATCACGGGACCGAAGGTTTCATCCTGAGCAATGCCGAGGATCAGTTCGTGTGCCTTCGGTCGGGAGATCATGGGCTGGATCGCAAAGCCATCAATCCGCGCCGTGGGTCGAATCCGGCCCACGCGCTCCAGCATCTCGCGCGCCGCAGCCTCGACCTCCACCCTGCTCTTCAGGCCCAGGACGACGCCGCCGACATCGGATTTGTGGATAATGTCATGCGAGAGAATCTTCAGCGCCACCGGAACCGCGATCCCCTCGAAACATGCTCCGGCCTCCTCCGGGGTCGCCGCCAGTTTCGTCTCGACGGTGGGTATCCCGAACAGCCCAAGCAGTTGCTTCGATTCCGGTTCCGTCAGCGACGTGCGTTTCTCGCGCAGGGCTGCCCGGATGAGTTTGCGCGCCGCCTCGACCTGCCTGGGCGCAATCGCGACGCCAGCTGTCGGGGTTTCCAGCAGAAGCTCCTGGTTTCGCCGGAAGGCGGCGAGATGACTGAAGGCCCGGACAGCCTCTTCCGGTGTCGCAAAATTCGGAAGTCCGCCTTCACGCAGATGCGCCCTGGCGGCCTGCGCGAGCGTGCCGCCGAGCCAGCTCGTCATGACGGGAACATGCTTCTGCCGCGCGACAACCCGGGACACGGCACGTGCCGTCTCCGCGCCGTCGGCGACCGCGGAGGGACAGTTGATGACCAGGACGGCATCGCTCTCGCGCTCTTCCAGCAGGGCTTCCAGCGCAGCCGCGTAACGATCTCCCGTGGCGTCGCCCAGGACATCGACGGGGTTCCCGCGCGACCAGCCTTCAGGCAGCACGCTGTCGAGCTTGGCGATCACCGCCGGGCTGAGGGTCGCGACGCGGTTTCCCCGCTCTCCGACGGCATCGACGGCGAGGATGCCGGCGCCGCCGCCATTGGTCAGAATGGTCAGCCGGTCGCCAGTGACGCGAACTCCTTTTGCCAGGATCTCGGCCGCGGCGAAGAGCTCATCGAGTTCGGCCACCCGCAACAGGCCGGCGCGCCGGAAGGCAGCGTCATAGACTGCGTCCGCGCCCGCAAGTGCGCCGGTATGCGACAGCGCCGCCCGCGCTCCGGCGGCACTGCGCCCGGCCTTCACCACGATGACAGGCTTCATGCGCGCCAGCGCCCGGGCTGCCGACATGAACTTGCGGGCGTGGGAGATGTTCTCGATATAGAGCAGCACTGAGCGCGCCGCCGGATCCGTGCCGAGGTAATCGAGCATGTCGCCCGCGTCGACATCGCTGGTGTCGCCGAGCGCAATCGCGTGCGAAAGGCCGATACTGCGCCGGTCAGCCCAGTCGAGCAGCGCCGACATGATGCCGCCGGACTGGCTGACGATGGCGATATGGCCTGGCCGCGGCGTCAGATGCGCAAAGCTCGCATTGATCGCGCGGGCGGAGGAAATCAGGCCGAGGCAGTTCGGCCCGACGATGCGCATCAGATGCGTCTTGGCCGCATCGAGCATCCGTTGCCGCAGCCCATCCGTGGCCGCACTGTCGCCAAAGCCGTTGCTTATCACGATTGCGGCGCGGCAACCACGTTGTCCGAGTTCGGATATCAGCTCGGGAACCGCCGCTGCCGGCGTCGCCAGGACGGCAAGGTCGGGCGTGACCGGGAGCTCTGTTACCGAGCGATAGCTCAACGCCGCGCGGATCGCCGTTTCATGCGGGTTGACCGCCATGATCGGCCCCTTGAACCCCGCGCCATAGAGATTGGCGGCAAGCGTCGCCCCGACCGAACCGGGCTGATTGCTGGCCCCGATCAGGGCGATCGCGCGAGGATTGAAGAGCGCGTCGAAATTCCGAATGCTCATKAGCGGAAACCGGGCTGAACGCGCCCGATCTCAAGCCGGGAGTGGCTCAACCGCGCGTTTGCAGAGTTGAGCCATTTTCCCCGCAACGATCAATGGCACATGAAGAGCGGCACCTTGCTGTTCTTGAGCAGGGACTGCGTCACCCCGCCGAGCAGCCATTCGCGCAGGCGGGAATGGCGATAACCACCCGACACGATGAAGCCGGCACCGAACTCTGCCGCCTCGTCCTGGAGTGCGGTCGCGACGTCGCGCCCCTTGCCGAGCGCCACCGTCTTGACCGTGACGTCGACGCCATGACGCGCGAGATGAGGTGCCAGCTCGACGCCGGGCACCGCGTTGGACAGGTCCTTCTCGCCGGTGACCGAGACGATCTCGACAGCCTTGGCGGCTCGCAGGAACGGCAAGGCATCGGCAACCGCACGCGCCGCGCTCGCCCCGCCGTCCCAGGCGATGACGATGGTCTCTCCGGAGAAGCCGGGATGGCCGGGCGGAACCACCAGGACCGGCCGGCCGCTCTCGAACAGCGCCGTCTCGATCAGGCCGCGGTCGATGGCGAGCGTCGTCGGCTCCGCATCCAGGATTGAGAGGTCGTTGACGCGGGCATGGTCGAGAAAGCGCTGCAGCAGGCTGCTGTAGATCAGTTGAGGGCTCTCCACCGTGCTGACCACGCCGGCAAGATTGGCCGCGAACCGGGCGTCGGAGGCAAGCTTCTGCGCGAGACCGGCGATGCGCCGATTCTCCGACGCAACGATCGCGCCGCTGAAATCATCGATCATCGAATAGGGCACGGAAAACCGGCTTGCCGCCGCCTGAACCGTAAGATGCGCATTCGTCTGCCGCGCCAACGAAAGCCCGTAGCCGACAGCAAGGTTCTCCTCGGTCTGCCCCTCCTCCGTCACCGCCACCAATATGCTCTTGATGCCTTCGATCATGTCATCCTCCAGTACGCGAAAGAACCTCCGCCAGTCCGGCCAAAACGTCCTTGCGCCAGATCAAACCGGACGCGCCCGAAATATGCGCGATTGATCGTGGCCTGCATATCCAAGCGGCAGAAAGGACGGACGACCATCATGCTTTATGTCATCACCCTTCATCTCGCCCGGACGAGCGGCTATCCCGAGGGAAGCCCACGACATGGCTACGAGATCACCGCGCCGCTCGACCCTGACGGACATATCGATGCGGCCGCCTGGCAGGAGCAGCGCGATCTCTGCCGCGTCAGGCGCTTCTCGGCGGGGGAGCCGGATCGTCACGGCTGGCTCCTGCGCCGGGCCGGAGGCGCCGGCGGCGCGACCTGGTTCATCGACTATGACGATTCCGGCAGCGATGACGACGAGGCCGGCTACCGGCTCGACCGGCACCGCTTCGTCGTCGGCGACTATGTCTCTATCCGCGACGGTGACGGCGACTTGCAGCCCTTCCAGATCATTGCCGTGAAACCGAGGGCCCCGGTCAAACCAGTCATCGCCTGAAGGCATCTACGGCATCTGCGCGGTGCCGGTGTGCAGGGGGGCGCCTTGCTCCATATCAATGCGTCCCTGCACACTGGGCTCGATCATAGATGCCACGGATGCGTCGAGATGTGGGGGACATGCGATGACAGCAACGGTGAAAGCGCAGGCGGGCTACGCGAGCATCATGGTGCCGCTGAACCTCGGCGGCGGGGCCGCCGATCGGGTCAAGCTGGCCGCGTCCCTGGCGGATCGTTTCGGCAGCCGGCTGATCGGCATCGCCGCAGAGGACTTCGTTCTCCCCTATGTCGGCGACGGCCTGGCGAGCGTCGACGCGCTCCTGATTGAGGAGAGCAAGCGCGCAGTCTCAGCAGAGCTTGCCCGCGCCGAAGCGATATTCCGCAAGGCCGCCGGCGACATGAAGCACCTCGTCTGGCGCAGCGCCATCGAGACACCGCGAAACTTCGTTCTCGACCAGGCCCGCGCAGCAGATCTCGTGGTGCTGGCGCGCCAAGCCCATCACGATCCCGTCCAGGGAGGGATGAGCCTCTCTCCGGGCGATCTGGTCATGTCGCTTGGCCGGCCGCTCCTCGTCGTACCGCCCGACGTCAGCTATCTCTCCGGCAAGCATATCCTGGTCGCCTGGAAGGATACGCGGGAAGCGCGGCGTGCCGTGCGGGATGCCCTGCCGCTTCTGATGCAGGCGGAATCCGTGACTGTCCTGTCGATCGGCCCGGATGCCGAAGATCAGGGCGCCGAAGACGTGCGCGACTATCTCACCTTGCACGGTGTGGCGGCAAAGGCAGTCCTGCAGACCGACAGTGCCAAGCATGCAGTCAACGAGTTGATCGACTTTGCGACCGAGCACGGCGCCGATCTCATCGTTTCCGGCGCCTATGGCCACAACCGCATGCGGGAATGGATGTTTGGCGGCATGACGCGCGATCTGCTGCAAGCTTCACCGGTCTGCTGCTTGATGTCACATTGAGGCTTTGCCGGCTTCGCAGGCGTCCACCGTCCGCATGACATCCCTGCTCCCATCCGGCTCGCATAGGAGGTTTCGGGGTGCCCCAGTCTCAGGCGGAGGCCCTGACACAGCCCGACAGTGAAAGCTGGGCGGCGCGGACCTCCCGGCTCTATCGCCAGCATCTTGACCTGATTCTGGTCGGCATTGCTTTGGCCGGGCTCATTGCCGGCGGCTGGTTCTGGTGGAGCGGCATGGCGAACTCAGCCAGTCGCGCCTGGACTGTTGCGACCATCCCGGTGCTGCTGGCGCTCATCATACAGATCGTCAGGTCGCTGCGGCGCGGCGATGTCGGTCTCGATATCGTCGCTGCCCTGTCGATGTCGGCGGCGCTGGCCTTCGGCGAAAGCCTGGCCGGCAATGTCGTCGCGCTGATGTATGCCGGCGGCCAGTTGCTCGAGAATTTTGCCCAGGGGCGTGCGCGCCGGGAGATGTCGGCCCTCCTCGGCCGGGTCGCCTTCAATGCCATGCGTTATCGCAGCGAGACACTCGAGGAAGTGCCGATTGCCGCGATCCGCCAGGGCGACCGCCTGCTGATGCGCACCGGGGAGGTGCTGCCGGTCGACGGCCATGTCGCAAGCGGCACCGCCGTKCTCGACCTTTCGGCTTTGACCGGAGAATCCGTGCCGAAGAGCCTGAGCCGCGGCGCCGAGGTGCTCAGCGGAGCAACGCTGCTCGGAGCCCCGTTCGATCTGATCGCGAGCCGGCCGGCGTCCGAGAGCACCTATGCCGGGATCGTCAAGCTGGTGGAACAGGCGCAGGCGAGCAAGGCGCCGATGGCTCGCCTGGCGGACCGTTACGCCATCGGTTTTCTCGTGCTGACCCTCGCGATCGCGGGGGCCGCCTGGCTGCTGAGCAGCGACCCGATCCGCGCCCTGGCAGTCCTCGTCGTGGCGACGCCCTGTCCCTTGATCCTCGCCGTGCCGGTCGCGATCATTTCAGGCATCTCGAAGACCGCGCGGGGCGGCGCACTGGTCAAGGATGGCAGCGTGCTCGAAGCCCTGGCGCGAGTGCGAACAGCCATTCTCGACAAAACCGGTACGCTCACCCAGGGGCGCCCGACGATTACCGAGATCCGCACCTGCAACGGCTTTRCCGCGACGGAGGTACTAACCCTCGCCGCGAGCCTCGATCAGGCCTCCGCCCATGTCGTGGCCATTTCACTGATTCGGGCCGCGTCCGAAGCCGGACTGCCCCTTCTGCCCCCCTCGGATATCTCCGAAACGCCGGGAAAGGGCATCGAGGGACAGGTCGGCACCAGGCGCATCGCACTGGGCGGCGGTTCCTATGTGCGCAGCCGCAGCCGCGGCGGTGATCCGGACGCGCTGGTTGCGGACGCCCCCCCGGACGCTCTGACCGTGGCGGTGGCCGCGGACGGGCTGCTCGCCGGCGTCATTCTGCTTCGCGATCAACTGCGCGACGATGCGCGTTCGACGCTTCAATCGCTCCGCACCGCCGGAATCGAGCGGATCGTGCTGGCTTCCGGAGATCTTGACCAGATTGCCCGGACAGTGGGCGCGGATCTCGGCGTCGATCAGGTTTTGGGAGACCTGACGCCGGAGGGCAAGGTCGCCGTCGTGCGCCGCGAAGCCGAGAGCCGGGCGGTGATGATGGTGGGGGACGGCGTCAACGACGCGCCCGCACTTGCCGCCGCGGATGTTGGGGTCGCGATGGGCGCGCGCGGCGCCGCCGCGTCGTCGCAAGCAGCGGGCGTCGTCTTGCTGGTCGACGAACTGCAACCGCTGGCGAAGGCACTCGCGGTCGCCCGGCGCACGCGCGGCATCGCTCTGCAGAGCGTCTTCGTCGGCCTCGGGCTGTCCCTCGTCGGAATGCTTGTCGCTGCCCTCGGCTATCTTCCCCCGGTGCAGGGAGCCCTGTTCCAGGAAGCGATCGACATCGTGGTCATCCTGAACGCGCTCCGGGCCCTGCGCTAACGCGAAATGCACATCCGTTGAGCGGTTTCCTGGCCGGTGAGGTATTTGCGCGCGCCTCCGCTCCAGCTTCCACGCTGGCCGTCGCGCTCCCCGCGCCAGCTGCCATCTGGTCATGAATGCCAGGTCTTCTGACGCTGCCCCTCGGAATTCAAAACCCAATCCGCCCCCCGCAGCCCCCTTCGTCCAAGACGTGACAGCAATGCTACCCTGGTGCGCTACGCAATCCGCGACTGGCTGCCGTGCTCTAGTCTGGTCCCTCGTGACGCCCGCCCGCCCCCGCCCCGAACTCACCCGGCAGGCAAACCTTTAGCCGGCTCTGCTCCAGGACCGGCAAACCAACATTCGAGCGCGACTTTCCGCGGGTTGTCAGTATCCTGCACGTTCGATGTCATGGCCTACCGGCCGCCGGTGCAGGTCGAGAGTAGACGGAGGCCCATGAGCCCGCTTGATATATTCGCCTGGATTGTCCTCGTCGTGCTCGTGTGCAGCACGGTTTTCGTCATCGTCTTCATGGCCATGCTTCCGGGCATGATCGCCAAGCGACGCAATCATCCCTGGGCCCAGGCGGTGGCCGTCGGCGGCTGGGTGACGCTGTTCCTGGGATTCGTGCTGTGGCCTGCCGTCCTGATCTGGGCCTATGTCGACGTGCCCGCGCGTGCTGACGCGCCCGCGCGCCCGCAGGAGCTCGCCCGATGATCGTCGTCCTGCTCAATGTCTATCTCGCCCTGCTGTTCGTGCTGGTAAAACTCCGGATCGTGCCGTTCAACCTGTTCTGGAAGGTCTCGCCGGTCCTTGTCCTGCTCCTCTTGCTGATCGGCCTGTTCATCCCGATGAACTGGGGCGCGCCGCAAGGCGCGGCGCTGGCCATCCGGCAATCCGTCGCCATCGTCCCTGATGTCGCCGGCGAGGTGATCGACGTCCCTGTCGAGCCGAACACGCCGTTGAAGGCGGGCGCTGTGCTGTTCAAGATCGACCCCGTGCCCTACGAGGCCCAGGTCAAGGCGCTTGAAGCGCAGTTCCAATTGCAGCAGCAGCGCCTGGCTCAGATGACCCAGCTGCAGAGCACGGGGTCCGGCCGCAGCTTCGATGTCGAGCAACGCCAGGCCGAGGTCGACCAGCTCAAGGCGCAACTCGAGGGCGCCAGGTGGAACCTCGAGAAGACGGTGGTTCGAGCTCCGGCCGCCGGTTACGTCACCAATGTCGCGCTGCGGAAGGGCGCACGCGTCGCCAACCTGCCGCTTGCGCCGGTCATGGCCTTCGTCGACACCGCGGAGACGGTCATCGGCGTCGAGATCCAGCAGATCGATGCCCGCTACATTGCGGCCGGCCAGCCGGTCGAACTGACGTTCAAGTTCGCCCCGGGGCAGGTCTTTACCGGCAAGGTCGAGAGCGTGCTGCAGGCGATCTCGACCGGTCAGGTGCAGACATCCGGGGCGGCGGTGACGCCGAAATCCATCCAGGCAGCCCCCTTTGCCGTGCGCGTGAAACTCGACGACCAGGCCTTTGCCGACAAGCTCCCGGCGGGTGCTGCCGGCGATGCCGCCATCTTCACCGATCGCGTCACGGCCGCACATGTCATTCGCAAGGTGCTGCTGCGGCAGATCGCGATCACCAACTACATCAACCCCTTCTGATGCGAACGATCCGGCCCGCGGAGCTCGGCGCGCAACGGCCGCCAGCTCCCCGAGCCGGAGCGTCTCGGGATCACGAGCAACGAGTTGGCCCGATCGGATCGCCCGGCTCGGCTGATCGGTCGGGCGTTCGCCGTCCACATGATCTCGCGGCGGCGCGTTGACGCCGGCTGCTGCCGCCGGCTTTGATGCAGCGACACTATACGACCGGCATCGCCCGCTCACGCCGCGGCGGGTTGTTCATCCACACGAAGGGTTATCCAGATGCCTAGCGGCGGCTCCATCATCACAATCAGCGCCGCGAGGCCCCCCCTTCTTCGGGCCTCCGCGGCCCTCATCCTGCTCGCCGCTCTCGCCGGCTGTACGCAACGCGAGCCCATCGCGGCGAACGAGGGGCCAGGAATCCCGATCCGTACGCCGCAGGAGCGCAGCTATCTCGATCCCGGCCCTGCACCGAGCGAAGGCAGCGGGCCGGCTTATGTGCGCGAGAACCGCCGCTCGCCCAATTTCGGCGATCGTTTCGGGGGCGATGTCCTGTCCCGCGCGCCGTACTGACCCCAGCCATTGCTGAATGATGCGCAGAGCGGCCATGACCGCTCTGCTGCCTGGCCCCGCGACCTGGATGGCTTCTGCATGAGACGGCATGGGATGAGGATCGCTGCTGGGGCACTGGCATTGTTGCTCGCCGGCTGCGCCGGCGACGTGCAGGGCGTGCTGGCGCCGGTTGCGCATGGCGCACCCGACGCCAGCAAGGTCACCATGCTCGTGGCAACGACGCGCTCGCCCGACCCGGATAGCGGCATCCTGTTTTCCGGCGAGCGCGGGGCGAAATCATCCTTCGCCGAGATCACCGTCTCGATCCCGCCCGCGCGCGCCCGGAAGGTTGGCGAGGTCCAATGGCCAAGCCGCCTTCCCGGCGACCCGGAACGCGAATTCGTGACGCTGAAGGTTGACCGTCTCGACCAGCAGGCCGCCTTCGCCCGCTTGCACTCAGCAGCGTTGAAAGCCCCGAAGCGGCGCGTTCTCCTCTTCGTCCATGGCTTCAACAACCGGTTTGAGGATGCGGTCTATCRCTTCGCTCAGATCGTCCACGATTCCGATGCCAATGTCGTGCCGCTGCTCTTCACCTGGCCCTCGCGCGGTTCGCTCTTCGCCTATGGCTACGACCGCGAGAGCACGAATTATTCCCGCCATGCGCTCGAGGCCACGCTGCAGGCGCTGGCGCGCGATCCGGCCGTCGGCGAGGTCTCGATCCTGGCCCATTCCATGGGCAACTGGCTCACGCTCGAATCGCTGCGCCAGATGGCGATCCGCAACGGCCAGATCGCACCGAAGATCGCCAATATCATGCTCGCCTCGCCTGACGTCGATGTCGATGTCTTCCGGACCCAGATCGCCGAGATCGGCAAGAGCCGCGCGAAATTCACCCTCTTCGTCTCGCAAGACGACCGGGCACTGGCGGTTTCCCGCCGGGTCTGGGGCAGCACGGCACGGCTGGGCGCGATCAACCCGGAAGCCGAGCCCTATCGCGACGAACTGGCTGCCGAAGGCATCACCGTGCTCGACCTGACCAAGCTCAGATCGGACGACCGGCTCAACCATGGCAAATTCGCGGAGAGCCCCGAGGTCGTGCGGCTGATCGGGACCCGCCTCGTCGCGGGCCAGTCCATCACCGATTCACGCGTCGGCCTCGGCGACCGCCTGATGGCTGTCACCGCCGGTGCCGCGGCAACGGTTGGAACTGCGGCCGGTCTTGCGATTGCAGCACCGATCGCCATTGTCGACCCCCATACTCGCCGCAATTTCAATGGCCGCATCGAGCAACTCGGAGACTCGATCAGCGACGCGGCGAGCACGACCGGCGAAGTACTGACCACGCCGCTGGTGAACACGGGCCAGAAACAATAGCCGGATCGCGTGCACCAATCTCCAAGCCGCCGAACGCCAATTTCATTCGGCCGCCCGGGCAAGCTGCGACGGCAAGTGCCGCGGAGCACCTGTCAGATCACAGACGGCAACATCGTCGGCTTCGGCAGGTTCACGGTCACCAGCAGGCCCTCCGGCTGGGCCGAAGCGAGGGTGACGTCCCCGCCATGCGCCCGGATGACGTCCCGGGCAATCGTGAGCCCGAGGCCGGTGCCACCGGTCGCACGGCTGCGCGAGCCATCGAGGCGTTGAAACGGAGCGAAGGCACGCTCGATCTGGTCCGGCGCAATCCCTGGCCCGCCATCCCTGAGAACAATGACAAGCGCCTGAGCTTCGTCGCGCAGTTTAACGCTGACCCGCTCTCCATAGCGCAGGCCATTGTCGATGAGGTTTGACAGAGCACGGCGCATCGCCACGGGCTGACATGACAGCTGCGCATGATCGGGGCCGATATAGGTGACATGCCCCCCCATATCCGTGAAATTGTCGCAAAGGCTGATCAGCAGCGAGGCGATATCGACCACGCTGTGCGGCTCGCGCCGGGCATCGTCACTCCCGAAAGCGAGCGACGACTGGATCATGGTTTCCATCTCGGAAATATTGGACAGGACCTCCTGCCGCTGATCCTTGTCGCGCACATACTCCGCCATGAGCCGCAGCCGCGTGAGCGGCGTGCGCAGGTCATGCGAGATGGCCGCGAGCATAGTGGTTCTCTCATCCACGAAATGCGTGAGGCGCGCCTGCATGTCGTTGAAGGCGTGGGCGATCGCGGCATATTCCGGCAGGTCCATGTCACCG
>NZ_JBFTRC010000031.1:0-38113 GCF_056399325.1 Allobosea sp. 01N443 | reverse complement strand
GCCTTATGCGGTGGTCCTCCAGGTCACGCCGATCGTCGCGATCGCGCCGCTGATCATCATCTGGGCCGGCGACATCAACCTGTCGCTGCTGATCTGCGCCTGGATCGTCGCCTTCTTCCCGATCCTGTCGAACACGATCCTCGGGCTGAACTCGGCCGACCACAACCTGATCAATTTCTTCCAGCTCTATGGCGCGACGCGCTGGCAGACGATGCGCTATCTCAAGCTGCCGGCCGCGCTGCCTTACTTCCTGGCGGGCCTGAAGATCTCCGGCGGTCTTGCCCTGATCGGCGCGGTGGTGGCGGAGTTCGTTGCCGGAACGGGAGGGAGCGAGTCGGGCCTCGCCTACCGCATCCTCGAAGCCGGTTATCAGCTCAAGATTCCGCGGGTCTTCGCCGCCCTGATCATGATCTCGCTCTCGGGCATCGCGATCTTCCTGGTGACGAGCTGGATCTCGCATCTGCTGTTGCGGCGCTGGCATGAAAGCGCGCTGAAGCGGGAGAATTGATCATGAACGCCGTCCCGGACCGCAAACCGAGGGCGGTTCAGCCCTCGCGCTACGATATCGCGGGCTTCAAGACCGATATCGCCGACATCCCGCTGATCGATGAGCCGCAGGTCGTGCGCAAGCGCTCGCGCGACTTCTTCTGGTACTCGCCGATCCTCAATGCCGAACTGGCGAACAAGTCGGCCGATATCATCGTCTGTCCGCGCGACGAGGCCGATGTGGTGGGCGTTGCGGCGGCCTGTGCCAGGCGACGCATCCCGCTGACGGTGCGTGCCGCGGGAACCGGCAATTACGGTCAAGCCGTGCCGCTTGAAGGCGGCGTCCTGCTTGATATCACCGCACTGACCGCGATCGAGTGGCAGAAGCCCGGCGCGATCCGCGTCCAGGCCGGCGCCAGGTTGCTCGATATCGACATGGCGACCCGGCCATCCGGCTACGAATTGCGCATGCATCCCTCGACCAAACGATCGGCGACTGTMGGCGGCTTCGTCGCGGGCGGCTCGGGCGGCGTTGGGTCCGTGACCTATGGCGGCCTGCGCGAACCGGGCAATATCCTGGCGGCCCGCGTCGTCACGGTGGAGGAGCAGCCGCGCATTCTCGAGCTGCGCGACGATGCAGCCCAGAAGGTCAACCGCGCCTACGGCACGACCGGCATCATCACCGCGCTCGAAATGCCGCTGGCCCCGGCCTGGCCGTGGATCGACGTCATCGTCGCCTTCGACGATTACATGGAGGCGTTCCAGGCCGGCTATGAAGTCGCCCTGGCAGACGGCGTGGTCAAGAAGCTGGTGACGCCGATCTCATCGCCGATCCCGTCCTATTTCGGCGCGTTGAAGCAGCATTGCCCGCCAGGCAAGAGCATCCTGATCTGCATGATCGCGGAGGCCTCGCTCGGCCCCTTCAAGGCGATCATCGGTGCGCGCGGAACGGTGACCTATGAGGCGCCCTCGGAGGAGGGGCCGGGCACGGTGCCGCTCTATGAGTACACCTGGAACCACACGACGCTGCAATGGCTGAAGAGCGATCGCTCGATCACCTATCTGCAGTGCCTGTTCCCGCATGACCGGCTGGTCGCKAGCGCCCGCGAGATGATCGCACGCTTCCCGGACGAGGTGCTGCCTCATCACGAGTTCATCCGCTTCGGTGGACGCGTGACCGCGAGCGCCTTGCCGATTCTGCGCTACACGACCCCGGAGCGGCTGAACGAGATCATCGCGCTGCATGAGGAGGCGGGCGTGATGATCGCGAACCCGCATGTCGTCTCGCTCGAAGGCGGCAGCCGCCACAAGCGCGCCGATGCCGACCAGCTCGGCTTCAAGCACGAGGTCGATCCCTACGGGCTGCTGAACCCCGGCAAGATGGATAGTTTTGTCGCGAAACCCGGCTGATCAGGCGAAGAAGGCGAGCTTCTCGTCGACCGGGAGCGCTTCGATCTTGCGCAGCTCGACCTCCGACGTCGTCGCCGCGGCTCTCGGCTTCGGCGCAGCCACTGTGACCGCAGCCTCGGGGGCTTCCGCGAAGACGAGGTCTTCCTCTATCATCTGAATCGTGCTGAGCCGCCGATGATTGGAGGCTCTCGTTCGGATGCGCGGGGTCTCGTGCAGGGTGGAGCGCGGCTTGTCGTCGATCTCGACGATCTCGATGTCGTCATAGGTCGAGAGTGGAACGGCCTCGCGCAGATCAAGCGCCTTGGCAGGCATCGGGGGCGGCGTGATCCGGCTTGTGTCGGGGGCGACATGCATGCTGCCGGCGATGGCCCGCAGGCTGCTGTCGAGCATGGCAATCGTGTCGGCGATCTTGCCGATCTGCTGCGYGGTGCCCTCGACAACGGCGCTTGCCGCATAGATCTCCGTCGCCCGCCGATCGAGCAGGTCGCACATCACTTCCGCCGCGCCACTCTCGCGCAGGCCCCAGGCAGCTTCCTGGATGCTCTCGGTCGCGCCGACGATGCTGCCGGCCGCGGTCTCGATACGTGCAGCGAGACGCGACGACGGCTCGCCGGCCTTGCCGCTGATCCGTTCCAGATCGCTGCGCAGATCCATGATCAGCGCGATGGCCTCGCTCACATCTGGTCCGCTCGACGCCGGAGCAGCAGAGACGCCCATGGCATGCTGCAGCCTGTCGATGGCAGCCAGCACCTGAGCGGTGTCGGCCTGCCGGTTTCGCTTGGCGTGCTCGGCCATGAACCAGCGCCCGCGCGCGGTCTCCATCACTGCCGCGGCGATAGCCTCGTAGTCGGTCTCGCTCAGCGGTGTCAGCGAACGCGCGTCGCCCATGACGAACCTGCTCTCGGGGAGACTGACCGATTCGGGCCGGGCAGTCGTGATGATCCAGCGAAAACCGTGCGACAGAATTGATTAAGGAAGTGCTGCCATGCGGCATCGAAAGGCGCCTCGATGCACAAAAAAACCGGAGCGCGCCGATCACGCGGTGGGAGCGTTCGCGGCGACAGCGATGCAGCGCGACGACGCTTGCCAAGCGTGCCCGGCACGGCGATACAGGTTTCGGGGATAGGGCCTGACCTGGCATTAGGGTGCCATGCGCGGACGGAGGTCCGATGAGGCCGATCGAGGGACATCAGGGAGACCATGGCGAGCCTCGACACCGCCGAACCCCAGGCCGTCTTTCACGACGATGCAGGTAGCCTCGCCATCGAGCTGACCGGCTCCTGGAGCGCCGAGCGCGCGCCGCGCATTGAGGAATTGATCGCTGAAATGGGCGAACGCATCGCCTCGGTGTCGCGCGCGACCCTCGATCTCTCCGCGATCATCCGGCTCGATACGCTCGGCGCCTATGTTCTCAACCGGCTGAAGAACCAGCGCGAGGCCGCCGGGGGCTCGGTCGAACTCGTCAGCCGGAGGCCGGAGCACGCGGTGCTGCTGGCCGAGGTCAATATCCACGACTGCTCCGTCCCGCCGACGGTCCATCATTTCGGCATTGTCAGCGTGCTGGTGAATATCGGCGAGGCCATGGTCCGCTTCGGGCGCGACATGGTCGGCGGAGCGATGTTCCTCGGCGAGGTGGTGGTCGGCTCCGTCAGCGTCATGTTCGGTCCGCGCAAGTTCAGGGGACCGCCGCTCGTCAATCAGATCGAGCTGATCGCCTTCAATGGCGCGCCGATCATCATGCTGATCTCGTTTCTGGTCGGCTGCATCGTCGCCCAGCAGGGCATATTCCAGCTGCAGCAGTTCGGCGCTTCGGCCTTCGTCGTCAATTTGACGGGCATCCTGATTCTGCGCGAGCTCGGGGTACTGCTCACCTCGATCATGATTGCCGGCCGTTCAGGCTCGGCCTTCACCGCCGAGATCGGCTCGATGAAGATGCGCGAGGAAATCGACGCCTTGCGGGTGATGGGGCTCGACCCGATCGAGGTCCTCGTCGTTCCCCGCATCCTGGCGTTGATCATCTCGCTGCCGATCCTCACCTTCATCTCTTCCATGGCCGGCCTGGCGGGTGCGGCGCTGGTGAGCTGGCTCTATGGCGGCATCGGCATCGATACCTTCCTGGCGCGCCTCCAGTCGGTGATCACCTGGAAGCATTTCGCCGTCGGGCTGATCAAGGCTCCTTTCATGGCCTTCGTCATCGGTCTGATCGCCTCGATCGAAGGTCTCGCCGTCCAGGGCTCGGCCGAGTCGCTCGGCCGTCAGGTCACGGCCTCGGTGGTGAAGGCGATCTTCATGGTCATCCTGGTGGACGGGCTTTTCGCCATGTTCTTTGCATCCATCCAGTTTTGAGGGCGGTGGGCCGGGCATGAGCGCAAACTGGGGCCAGTCGGCGGGATATCCGCCGTCGCATGACGCGGCCGAACCGTCCGGGAGCAACCAGGACGCGCCGGAGCCTGTCATCAAGGTGCGCAATCTCAAGGTCGCCTTCGGGGACAAGGTGATCATGGACGGCCTCGATCTCGACGTCATGCGCGGCGAGATCCTCGGTTTCGTCGGTGGGTCCGGCACGGGAAAATCCGTCCTCACCCGCACGATCCTCGGGCTCGTGCGCAAGCAGCGCGGCACGATCGAGGTCTTCGGTGAGAATGTCGACGATCTCGAAGGGCCTGCGCGACGCGCCCTTGAACAGCGCTTTGGCGTCATGTTCCAGCACGGCGCTCTCTTCTCGGCTCTCAGCGTCAAGCAGAACATCCAGGTGCCGATGCGGGAATACCTGAAGCTGTCGCCCACGCTGCTCGACGAGATGGCGATGCTCAAGCTCGAGATGGTCGGTCTCAGGCCCGATGCGGCGGACAAGGCGCCTTCCGAGCTTTCGGGCGGCATGATCAAGCGCGCGGCGCTCGCGCGGGCGCTGGCGCTCGATCCCGAGATCGTCTTCCTTGACGAGCCGACCTCGGGCCTCGATCCGATCGGCGCTGCCGAATTCGACCAACTGATCATGACGCTGAAGGAAACGCTCGGCCTCACCGTCTTCATGGTGACGCATGATCTCGACAGCCTGTATTCGGCCTGCGACCGGATCGCTGCGCTGGCGGACAAACGCGTCATCGCGGTCGGGCCGATTGCGACGATGCTGGCCTCCGATCACCCCTGGCTGAAGGCGTATTTTGGTGGCGAACGGGCCCAGGCTCGCCTCCCTGCTGACCAGAGAAGGTCGTGAAGCGAGTTCGATAAGCGACCAGGGCCGCGAAACCCGGCCTCGATTGACGCGTTGGAGGAGAATGTTGCCCGAAAGCTGCTTCGCCCCTTGCAGAATCCTGCTCTAACGTTGCGCTAATGGAATCGCGCGCGAACTACGCACTGGTCGGTCTCTTCACGCTCGCGGTCCTCGCGGCGATGTTCGGCTTCGTCTACTGGTTCAACAGTGGCCTGGCGGGCCGCCGACAGGATGTCCGGATCGTCTTCAGCGGCACCGTCACCGGACTGGGGCGCGGTTCCAGCGTGCTTTTCAATGGCCTGCGTGTTGGCGAGGTCACCCGCATCGAGCTGCTGCCGGACGATCCTCGCCGGATTTACGCCGTCGTTCAGGTCGACAACACCACGCCGCTCAGGGTCGACACCCGAGCCCGGATCGAGGCTCRGGGGCTTGCGGGCGTCGTCGCCGTGCAGTTGCTGGGTGGCGACCCGGATTCCCCCGTGCTGAAGCCACTGCCTGGCCAGAGCCTGCCGACGATCATTGCCGAACGGTCCGAGTTCCAGGACATCCTCGAAACGGTGCGCACGATCGCCAAGCGGGCCGACGAGGTGCTCGGCGGCATCGAGGGGCTCGTCAAGGACAATGCTGGCTCGATCGGCAACACGGTCAGGAATGTGGAGAAATTCTCGGCTGCGCTCGGCAACAATTCCGACGGCATCGACAAGCTGATGAGCAGCTTCGGCCAGATCGCCGATACGATMGCCCCGCTTTCGCAGAAACTCGGCAGCCTGAGCGATGAACTTACCGAGGTTGTGAAGTCCGTCGACCAGCGCAAGGTCGCCAACATCGTCGCCAATGTCGACAAGTTCACCGCCGCACTGGGCGACAACAGCGAGGATGTCGGCAAGGTGGTGAAGGATGTCGCCTCCATTAGCGAGAAGCTCAACAAGGCGGCTGATCAGGTCGAGGGCGTGCTCAAGGCCGCGCAGGGGTTCCTGAATTCCGGGGACGGGCAGGGGGCGCTGGCCGAGGTCGGCAATGCTGCGCGCTCGATCCGCACCCTTGCCGAGAACCTCGACAAGCGCACTGCGGAGATCACGACCGGGATCAACCGCTTTACCGGGCCGGGCTTGCGCGACATCGAGAACCTCGCCGCCGAAGGCCGTCGGACGCTGACGGATTTCAACCGGGCGCTGCGCAATATCGAGCGCAATCCGCAACAGTTCATCTTTGGCGGCCGTCCGCCGCTTCCCCAGTATAGCGGATCGCGCTAGTCAGATGCCGATGTCGTCCCGCCTTGCGCCAGAACCTGGCTTCACGCCGATCGCCGCTCTCGTCCTGGCCGTCTCGCTCACGCTGAGCGGCTGCAGCGGCGGCGCGACGCCCACCACCTACGATCTGTCTGCGCCGCGCGATTTCGGCCGGGTCGGAGGAGCGCGCGCAGCCCTCGTCATCAACGAGCCGACGACGGTCCAGACCCTCGATTCCGATCGCATGATTGTCCGGGACTCTGCCGGCGCGCTGTCRTTCCTCGGCGGCACGCAATGGGCCGACCGGGTTCCGAAGCTCGTGCAGATACGGTTGCTCCAGACTTTCGAGAACGGCAGCCGCATCGCGTCGGTTTCGCTGCCGGGCGAACGGATCGTTCCCGATTTCCAGCTCAACACGGATATCCGCAGTTTCAATATCGATGCTGCGACGAACTCCGCCGTGGTCGAGATCACCGCGAAGCTGGTCGGGGACCGGACCGGGCACATCCAGCGCGCCAAACTGTTCTCGGCCAGGGTGCCCGTCGGTGCCGTCGACGGTGCCGCCGCCGCCCGCGCGCTCGACCAGGCGCTGTCGAAGGTTCTGATCGATATCGTCCGCTGGGCTGCTTAGATCACGCTGTGTTTGGACGGAATCGTCCAAACACAGCGTGATCTACTCTCATTGTTGAGAGCATGCTCAATGCGAAAAACCGTCGCCACGTTTTCGCAATGTGCTCTGGGCGAAAGCGACATCGAGTTCGCAAGGCTTCAATGAAAACGGCCGCCCGATTGGGCGGCCGTTTTGCATTTCGGGGTGGTGGAGGGGCGCTTACTCGAAGCGCCCGCTCGCATGGGCCAGCATGGTGTAGACCTTGCCGGTCTCGGAGGTGAGGTAGGTCTTCGCCACCATCGAGTCACGGTCGTCCTTGGCCGCCTCGCCGAGCAGGCGCTCGAACTCGTCGATGTAGCGGTCGACCGTCTCCTTGAACTCCGCATCGCGGCGGTACTTCCGCCGGATCTCGTCGAAGGTCTGCTGACCCTGCAGGGTATAGAGCCGGCGCGTGAAGACGTTGCGCTCGCCGCGCTTGTAGCGGTCCCAGAGCTCGACGGCCGCATCGTGGTCGATCATCCGGGCGATATCGACCGAGAGCGAATCGAGCTTCTCGATCGAGTGCGCAGTCGGCTTGCTCGGCTCCGCCTGCCGGTCCTCACGCGAGGCGCGGTTCAGCAGATCGGACAGCCAGCCGGACTTGGCCGGGGGCTGTTCCGGTGTGGCCTGACGGCGCGAAGCGTCCGGTGCGGGCGTCGGGCGAGCCGGGGCTGCCTTCGCATCGGCGCGCGGTTCCGGCTTGGCAGGCTCGGCTGTCGCATCGATCGAGGGCCGCAGCGGTTCGGCCAGGGTCGTCACGCGTGCCTGCGTGACGGAGGCGGAATAGGCCGGGGCTGCCGGCATGACCGCAGCCGGACGGCGAGCCGGGGCTTCGGCAGGGCCGGCATTGCGCCCGGCGCGCGTCGCGATTTCGGTCAGCTCGTTGAGCGCCTTGATCTGCTCGGCAACCACACGGCGCATCTCTGCCGTCGATTCCTGCGTCTCCTTCGGCAGGTCGAGGACGCCGCGCTTCAGTTCGGAGCGTGTCGCCTCGAGCTCGCGCTGGATCTCGGTGGAGATCTTGCGCATGTCCTCGGCGGCGCCCTGGAAGCGTTCCGTGACCTTGGACAGCTCGTTGCCGAGTTCTCCGCTGACCTGCTCATAGGCCGAGCGCAGAGCGTGCGCAGTGCGCTCGCGCTCCTTGCCCGTGGTGGCACGGATCATCTCGAACTGCTGCATGATCGCGCCGGTCGTGGCTTCGGCCGACTCTGTCAGCACGCCGCCGATCTGGCGTGCGCGTGCTTCGGCGCTGCTCAGCGACTCGTCGATCAAGGCCGCGAAGGAGCGCGTGATCGTTTCGATGTCGTCGGTCTTGCCCGAGATCAGGCCATGCACTTCCTCGAGCGTGTCCTTGCGATCGGCGAGAGCCTTGCCGACACGCGCCTCGACCTGCTCGAGCCGCGAGGCAACAGCGTGCAGCGCAGCCGTGCTTGCCTGGGTAACCTCGGAGAGCGAGGTGCCCTGGCCGTCGAGCTGGCCGACAAGCGCAGCGGTCTGGCGCAAGGTGCCTTCCGAGAAGGCCTTGAGCTCCTCGACCTGGGCCGCGACCTGTTCCGTCGCCCCCTTGGTCTCGTCCATGACGGTGGCGAGCACTGCCTGCAGGTCGCTGACGCGCTCCGACAGGCCGGCCTCGATCGCGCCGAGGTTCTTGTTCGCGCCGTTGACGATCTGCTGCATCAGCTTGTTGGCTTCGCCCAGGCGGCCAAGCATGCCGCCGAGCTCGCCGCGAAGCTGCTCGTTGGTGCTGACCAGGGCTTCGACCGACTGGCGCGTTCCGACCTCAAGCGTGTCGCGCAGCCCCGCCGACGAGGTGTCGAGCGCAGCCGTGATCTCGGTGCCGCGTTCGCGCAGGCCGGCGAGGATCGAAGAGCCGCGGCTCTCGATGGCGCTGACCACGGTTTCGCCGACCGACGCGACCTCGTTGGCGATGGCCTCGCCGCGCAGGCCGAGCGCCGCAACCATGCCGCCGCCCTTGTCGTCGAACAGGGCGCGCAGTTCGTCGGCGCGGGCCCCGAGCGAGACCGAGATCTCCTCGGACTTGTTGTGCAGTGTGTCGGCGATCTGCTGGCCGCGCGTGTCGAGCGTCCCGGAGACGGAGTCGAGACGGTTGACCACGCGCTCCTCGAAGCGCGCGACGCTCTGGTCGAGCGTATCGGCGATCTGCAACGCCCGCCCGCCAAGGGTGGCGTTGATGGTATCGGCCTTCTCGCTGAGCGTGCGCGTGAGCGACTCGCTCTTCGAAGTGACGACGTCCCCGATCTCGTCTGCCTTTGCCGCCAGGGCTCGGGTGACCTCCCGGCCGCCCTCGGCAAGCACGCGGGCGATGTCGACAGTGCGTTCGACCAGCGCCTCGTTGAGCGCGGTGGCCCGCGAGCCGAGATTGCCGTCGATGCGGGCAATGAGCCCGTCAAGGGAGGTGGCGATCTCGGCACTCTTGGCGCCGGAACGCTCCTCGAACACCTTGATCTGCTCTTCCATGGCCGTCGCCGCTTCCTGGGTTCGGGCGGCGAGAATATCGGCGGCCTCTGCCGCGCGGGTGCCGATGCGGTCGGCCAGCGCCTGGCCGTCGCCGGTCAGCAGCCGCTCGGCCTCGTTCAGGCGCGCCGCCACGGATTCGGTGAATTCGCGCGTGTCTGTGCTGAGCTTGGTTGCAAGGGCTCCGCCCTGACGGACCACGATGTCTTCGAAGGCGTCGAGGCGGATGCCGAGCGCGGCTTCAACTTCGCGACCCTGCGTGTCGAACAGGCTCGTGAACGCGGCAAGGCGTTCGCCAAGGCCGCTCTCGATGTCGCGGCCCTGTGTGTCGAACAGCTGGGTGAAGGCCGCGAGGCGTTCGTCGAGGCCGCTTGCGATGCCGTGACCATGCGTGTCGAACAGCTGGGTGAAGGCCGTGAGGCGTTCGTCGAGGCTGCTCGCGACGCCGTGACCATGGCTGTCGAACAGCTGGGTAAAGGCCGCGAGGCGTTCGTCGAGGCCGCTGGCGATGCCGTGCCCCTTGGTATCGAACAGCTGGGTGAAGGCGGCGAGGCGCTGGTCGAGGCCACTCGCGATGCCGTGGCCCCTGGTATCGAACAGCTGGTTGAAGGCGGCGAGGCGCTGGTCGAGACCGCTGGCGATGCCTTGGCCCTTGTTGTCGAACAGCTGGTTGAACGCTTCGAGGCGTTCGTCGAGGCCGCCGGCGATGCCTTGGCCCTTGCTGTCGAACAGGTGGTTGAACGCTTCGAGGCGTTCGTCGAGGCCGCTGGCGATACCGTGGCCCTTGCTGTCGAACAGCTGGTTGAACGCTTCGAGGCGTTCGTCGAGGCCATTCGCGATGCCGTGACCCTGCGTGTCGAACAGATGAGTGAAGGCAGCAAGGCGCTCGTTGAGGCCCGTCTCGATGCCACGGCCCTGCGTGTCGAACAGCTGGGTGAAGGCGGCGAGGCGTTCGTTGAGGCTGGTCTCGATGCCACGACCCTGCGTTTCAAACAGCTGGGTGAAGGCGACGAGACGCTCGCTGAGATTGCTCTCGATGCCGCGGCCCTGCGAGTCGAACAGATGCGTGAGTGCGGCGAGGCGGTCGTTGAGGCCGTGCTCGATGACGCGCCCTTGCGAGTCGAAGAGCTGGGACAGGGAGACAAGCCGCTCGTTGAGCGTGGCCTCGATACCCCGACCCTGGGTCTCGAACAGCTCGGAGAAGGCAGCGAGGCGCGCAGCCAGGGTGCCGTCGATCTGGCGGCCCTGCGTATCGAAGAGCTGGTTCAGCGCGTCGTGGCGGCTTGCCAGCGTCTCGTTCAGCGCCTGGGCACGGTTCTCGACCGAGCGCAGCATCGACTCGGCATTGGCGGCCAGGGCCTCGTTGACGCGTCCCCCCTGCTGGGTCAGCGCCAGCACGATTTCCCTGCCGGTGTCGGCAAGAAGCGTGCGCGCGTCTTCTGCATGCACGGTGAAGGTGGCGCGCAACCCCTGTGTCGCTTCGCTGACAGTTTCGGCGACATGGCGGCCATCGACATTGATGGTCTCGGTGAGGCTGCGGGTGGCGTCGGTCATGCGCCGTGCCAGATCCTCGCTCTGCTCGCCGAGCAGGGTGTGAACCTCGCGGCCGGTGCTGACGAGATCGCGGATCATCGTCTCGCGCTGCTCGCCGAGCAGGGCGCCGACCTCCTGGCTGGTTTCGCCGAGGCGGGCGATGAAGCCGGCCTGCTGCTGCTCAAGTGCGGAGCGGGCGCTCTCGACGCTTTCCGTCACGCGGGTCGCAAGCGCATCGCCTTGTTCGCCGAGCTTGAGGTGGAGGTTCTCTCCGGTCTCGGCAAGCTGGGTGATCAGTGCGCCACCGCGTTCGGCGAGCAGGTTGTGCACGGAGCGGCCGACATCGGCGACCCGCGTGACCAGCGCCTGGCTCTGGCCGCTGAGCAGATCCTGCATGTCGAGGCCGGCCTGCGAGACCTTCACCGTCATGCCGCCGGTCTGCTCTTCGAGCAGGGCGCTGACCTTGGTGCCGGTCTCGGACAGGCTGGTGATGAGAGAGCTGCGCTGTTCGCTGATCAGGCTGTGGACTTCCTGCCCGGCAAGGCCGAGGCGCGCGACCAGGTTGTCGCCTTCCTGACCGATCAGGTTCTGGACATCCTTGCCGCTGCGGCCGAGGCGGGCGACGAGCGCATCGCCCTGCTCGTTCAGGAGCTTGTGCACGTCCTCGCCGGTCTGGCCGAGGCGGGCGGCCAGCGTTTCGCCATGGCGGTCGAGCAGGGATTCGACATCCTTCCCGGCGCCGGAGACGCGGCTGGTGAGCTTCTCGGCCTGCTGATCGAGCAGGGTATGCACGATCTCGCCGGTCTCGGAGAGGCGGGTCACGAGGCTGCCGCCCTGCTCGGTGAAGAGCCCATGCAGGCTGGTGCCGACATCGGTGATCCGGGTCGTCAGTTCGTCGCCCTGGCGGCCGACCGTATCCCCCAGCGATTTGCTCGCCTCGTCGAAACGCAGCACGATGGYGTCGCCGCGTTCGCGCAGCACGTCCTCGACGGTGCGGGCCGTCTCGGTGAGGCGGCTGACCAGCGTCTCGCCCTGGCTGTCGATCAGCCCGTGCACGTTGTTGCCGACTTCAAGCAGGCGCGAAGCCATGCTCTCATGCTGCCGGCTGAGCAGGCTGTGGACGCCGCGGCCGACCTCGGCGAGGCGCGTGGTGACGCTTTCGCCTTCGCTCGAGAGYGAGCTGCGCAGGGTCTCTCCGGTCTCCGCGATACGCTGGGTCAGCGTCTCGCTCTGGCCCTCGATCAGGCCGACCAGCGTGCGGCCGCTCTGCTCGAAGCGCTCGGCGACGGTGGTGCCCCGCTCCGAGATCTCCTGGGCCAGGCTTTCGCCCGTCTGCCTCAGGGTCTCGTTGACGGTCTCGACCCGCGYCGTCAGCGTCTCGACGACCTGCGAGCCGGTCTCGCTGATCGCCTTGGTGACGTCGCGGGCGCCCGAGGTTAGGCCCTCTGTCAGAACCTGGCCGGTACGCTCCAGCGAGGAGGCAATTTCCTGAGCGCGCCCGTCGAGCATCGTCGACAGGTTGTCGCTGGCGCCGGACAGCCGCTCGCTGACCTCGCCTGAAGTGATCTGCAGGCGTTCGACCAGTTCGTGGCTGCGGCCGCTGATCTCGTCGATCATGCGCTCACCGGCGCGGCCGAGCGCGACCGTGATCTGGTCGCCCTTCTCGCCGAGCGAGCCGGTGACGCGGTCGCCGGCCTGAGAGACGGCTTCGGCAATGCTGCGGCTGGCGCTTTCCAGATCCTTGGAGAGGGACTCATGTGCGCCGCTGATCGCGAATTTCACGCGCTCGGCATTGCCCACAACGGATTCCCGCTGGGTGACGAGCTCGTCGATAAGCGCGCGCAGCCGGATTTCGTTATCCGCATAGGCGCGCTCGAGCGTGGCGATCTCGCCGCGCACGATCGTTTCCAGTTCGCCGGCGCGTGCGACGGCGCGCTCGATGCCGTCGCCCATGGCGGCGACTTCTCGACGGATGGTCTGGCTCAACGAGAGAACGGAATCGGCGCCGACCACTTCCGGCTCGGCCAGGCGCAACGCGACCTCCGTCATCGCACGCGAGACGAGGCGCATCTCCTGGGTGCGGCGGTACAGTGCTGCGAGCACGAAGAAGAAGACGATGGGGGTGCCGATCGCCAATGCGAGCATGGCCCATTCGCCAGGGCCGAAGCCGGCGAGGCCTTCCGGCACGCCGCCGCTGAACGACCCGAAGCGGCCGACGAGCACGAAGGCGACGCCGGCGAGCCAGAGCAGCGAGGCAAAGCCCGCGAACCAGGAGGGGCGGCGCGAGGGGCGGACCGAGAAGGCCTGGACGAGGGAACTGGAATCGCGGCGGTCGTCATTGGCGACGCGGCTGGTATCGGGCGCGATCGCCGGGCGTGGGGCCGCTGCCTGCGGTGCGGGGGCGGGTTCCGGCGGCCTGGGCGCGGGCTCGACGCGAGGCAGGTCGAGCTTGAGATCGCCTTCAGTGGCCGAAGGCAGCTTCGGTTCGGATGGGTGGGGCTCCGCACCGAGGGGCTTCGACTGGTCGAGCCGCAGGGCCTCCTCGATCGCGGACATCGCCGCTTCTGTCGGGTCCTGGAGCTTGTTCTGTCGGGTCATGATTGCCGCCTCGCAACGCTACTTCGATGGGTCGACATCGCCGCGACCCTCGCGCTGCCGGGCGCCGCCTCTGGCGACCGACATCAGGAGGGACAATGCGCCCATCATTTACCAGTTGGAAGGGTAGTGGAGGCTCTATGCGATTGGAACCCATTTGAGGCCCCGATTCACAAACGTCGTTAACGCCTCGTTCACCATGTTGGCGCTTGTTTGAGCATGGGAGCCGCCAAGTCGGCTCGTACAAAATGCGTGTTTCCGAGTGCTCCAATGCCCCAAAAAGCCATTGATCTTGCTCACCTCGCCCGCCAGACCGGCGGCGATCACGACCTCGAGCGCGAGCTGCTGACGCTCTTCGCGCAGCAATGCATCAGCCATTTGCGGACGATCCATTCCGGCAGCGACATCAAGGCCAGGATGGACGCGGCGCATACCTTGAAGGGAGCGGCCAGCGCGATCGGAGCCTGGTCGGTTGCCGAAGCCGCCGATGCCATGGAACGCCAACTGGCTGGCGATGATCCGGCGCGCAGGGACAATGCGATGGATGYCCTGGCCCTGGCCGCGGCCGAGGCACGCGCTGCGATTTCCACGATCGATTGCGCCGCCTGAGGGGCGGTCAGGCGGTCAACGCTCTTTCCACAATGCCTGGAAATGCTCTAAGCGGTGCCGGCGTTGGCCCCGCCGGAGTTTATGATGCCGAAGATCACTTTCATCGATGCCCAGGGAGAAAGCCGTACCGTTGAGGCCGAGACCGGCTCGACGGTCATGGAAACGGCCGTGCGCAACGGGATTCCCGGCATTGAAGCCGAATGCGGCGGTGCCTGTGCCTGCGCGACCTGCCACGTCTATGTCGACGATGCCTGGGCCGAGAAGACCGGCCATGCCGAGTCCATGGAAGAGGATATGCTCGACTTTGCGTTCGACGTGCGCCCGACCTCGCGGCTCTCGTGCCAGATCAGGGTTCGCGACGAACTCGACGGTCTCGTCGTGCGCACGCCGGCCCGTCAGGGCTGAGCAGTCGGGCCTAGGGCGGTCCTACTCGGCCGCAGCCGGCACGACTGACGCCAGCATTGTCTCGCGCCCGGGCACGGGATGGCGCGGGACCAGGAAAGCCAGCGTCAGCGAGACGGTGGCGACCGCCGCGCCGATGTAGAAGACGATCGCAGGGTCGCGGATCCAGAGCAGTCCGAAGGTCACGGGCAGGAAGACTGCGGCGATGTGGTTGATCGTGAAGGCCACTGCAGAGGTCGGGGCGATATCGGCCGGGTCCGCGATCTTCTGGAAATAGGTCCTTTGCGCCAGGACGAGCGTGAAGAAGACCCCGTCGACGATGAAGAGTGCCCCGGCGACGAAGACGCCCCAGCCGGCGAAATGCCCGTGGCTTGCCAGCGCATAGCCGACGAAGACGGCGATCAGAGAGATGTTCTCGAGCTGGATCGTCGCACGTTCGCCGACACGCCCGACGAGATGGCCGAGCATCGGCCCCACGAAGGTGTTGATGCCGTAGGTCGCAAGCAGAAGCGTAGCCGTCGCTGCGACATCGTAGCCGAAACGCTCGACCAGCAGGAAGCCGCCAAAGGCCATGAAGATCTGCCGGCGCGCGCCCGACATGAAGGTCAGGGCATAATAGAGCCAGTAGCGCTTGCGCAGGACGAAGCCCTTGTTCTGCGGCACGGCACCCTGGAAGCGTGGAAACAGCAGCCAGGTGGCGCCGGTCAGGCAGATGGTGAGCAGGCCCGCCACCACAAAGATGATCGTGTAACCCGGCTGGAACAGCCGCCAGATCAGCGCGATCGAGCCGAAGGCAAGCAGCTGTGCGGCGGCCGAGGCGCCTGCGATCTTGCCGAGAAGCCTTGGGGCCTCCGCCTTGGGCAGCAATTGCAGCTGCAGGGATTGCTGCGCGGTCTCGTAGTAATGGAAGCCGAGCGACATGATCGTGGTGGTGATCAGGAGGCCACCGAGACTGGGATAGAAGCCGGTGATCGCAACCCCGAAGCCGAGCGTGAGCAGGCTGAGATAGGCGAGGATCTGCTCGCGCATGAACCAGAACAGGATGATCGCCGTGAAGGCGAGGAAGCCTGGAATCTCGCGGACGGATTGCAGGATGCCGATATCCTGCCCGGTGAAGCCGGCGGCTTCCTTGGCGAAATTGTTGAGCAGCGCGCTCCAGCTTGCAAAGCCGAGCCAGTTGACGAAGGCCAGCACCATCAGGAAGGCGGCAGGCGAGTGCAGCAGCCCGCGTGGCGGGCCTGAGGCGGGCTGGGCGTCGGTCACATCGGATTACCGGACAGGAGGAACGGCCATCGGCGCCGCCACGGACTTCACAAGACTGCTTCCGTGCGGCGATACTCTAGGCGAGGCCCGGGCTGCGTCAATTCCGCCCTGTCATGGCGACCATGCGGAACGCTGCGCGTGCCTGGATGTGGTATCGTAGGGCGGCGGCTGCGGAATCTGGCGATGCCGAAAATCGGGGGGATGCGATGTACAGATCGATTCTGGTTCCCGTTGATCTTGCCGAGGTTGACTTCGCGGCGCTCGCCATCAACGCGGCGGTGTCCTTCGCCGAAGCGTCAGGCGGAACCATAAGGCTGGTCTATGTCCGGTCGCTCGTGCCGATCACCTACATGGAGTTCGTGCCGGCTGATTTCGACACCGAACAACAGAGCGAGGCGGAGGCCAAGCTCGCCGATATCGCGGCGGGCATTCCGTTGCCGCCGGATCGTGTTTCCGCAAAGGTGCTGGTCGGTTCGATCCATGGAGAGGTGCTGGCGGAAGCCGATGCGAGCGGCGCCGATCTGATCGTGATCGGCTCGCACGAGCCCGGCATGCTCGCCTATGTCATCGGCTCCAATGCATCGGCCATCGTGCGCCGCGCGAAGTGCTCGGTGTTGGTCGTGCGCAGCGGCTGAGGCGGCCGGAAAGCGGCCTGTCAGCCTGCCGAGGCGCGCGGCACCAGGTCGTCCGGTACTTCGCCTGTCTGCAGCTCGCGGGGACGGTTGAGCTTGACCATCGGCCCGACCTGCCAGAGCGAGGCGAGAGCAAGCAGGATACCCAGCCATCCCGCCGAGCTGGAGCCCTGCAGGAAGGCGCGCAGCGTGAACATGATCAACATGAGCAGGGACAGGCCGCTGACCACGGTCAGCAGCAGCCAGTTCCAGTTCGGCTTGCCGGCGAGAAAACGGGCGCGGGGATTGGCCCTGACGATTGCGGCCGACAGCGCTTCGACAAAGGCACGATAGCCGGCATCGTCACGCTCCATGTCGGTGAGCGAGCGCCAGGACAGGTTGCCGAAGGTGATGCTCTTGCCGTCGCTCAGCCTGAGCTGCGTCTTGAATCCCTTCGAGGAGATATTGCTCGGCGCATAGACGAAGCGAACCTGCTCGACCGCCGAGAGCCTGACCTGATCGACCTTGCGTGTGCTGTCGATCTCGAGCGTATCGCCCTTCAGGCGGTACGTGATTTCGAAGCCGACCGGCTTGGGACGCTGGCGCCAGGACGGCGGGAGCGCATCATCGTCATCTTGCATGGCGGCAGCCATAGCGGCTCCCCGCGGACTTGTCAGCGGGCCAGTACCTTCATGGCGCCGTCCAGCCCGTCCAGTGTCAGCGGAAACATGCGCCCGCCCATCAGCCCGCCGATCTGACGGATCGACTGGGTATAGCTCCAGAGCTGCTGCTGGACCGGGTTGAGCCAGACCGATTTCGGGAAATGACCGGCCAGGCGCTGCATCCAGACCTCGCCCGCTTCCTCGTTCCAGTGCTCGACCGAGCCCCCGGGCATTGCAACCTCATAGGGACTCATCGAGGCGTCGCCGACGAAGACGATGCGATAGTCGGCCGAATAGGTCCGCAGGATGTCCCATGTCGATATGACCTGATCGTGCCGGCGCCTGTTCTCGCGCCAGACCCGTTCGTAGGGGCAGTTGTGAAAGTAGAAATGCTCGAAATGCTTGAACTCGGCCCGCGCCGCCGAGAACAGCTCCTCGGCCAGTTCGACATGCCAGTCCATCGAGCCGCCCACATCGAGGAATAGCAGCACCTTGACCGCGTTGCGGCGCTCGGGCCGCAACTGCACGTCGAGATAGCCGTGCTTGGCCGTTTCCGAGATGGTGTTGTCGAGGTCGAGTTCCTCAGCCGCTCCCGTGCGGGCAAAGCGGCGCAGCCGCCGCAATGCGACGCGCAGGTTGCGCACGCCGAGTTCGCGCGTGTCGTCGAAATCCTTGAACTCGCGCTTGTCCCAGACCTTGATCGCCCGGAAGTTGCGGTTGCTGTCCTGGCCGATGCGGACGCCCTCGGGATTATAGCCATAGGCGCCATAGGGCGAGGTCCCTGCAGTGCCGATCCATTTCGAACCGCCCTGATGCCGGCCCTGCTGCTCGGCGAGCCGCTGCTTCAGCGTCTCCCAGAGCTTGTCCCAGCCCATTGCCGCGATCTCGCGCTTTTCATCGTCGGTCAGGAATTTCTCGGCGAGCTTGCGCAGCCATTCCTCGGGAATGCCGGCCTGTTCGATCGCCTGCTGCAGGGTCTCCATGCCCTTGAATACCTGGGCGAAGACCTGATCGAATTTGTCGAGATGGCGCTCGTCCTTCACCAGGCAGGTGCGAGCGAGATAATAGAATTCGTCGACGCGGTGCTCGGCGAGATCGGCTTCCACGCCTTCGAGCAAGGCCAGGCACTCCCGCAGCGTGACGGGAACCTTGGCGGCGCGCAGATCGGTGAACAGACGGAGGAACATCGCCCCACTGTGCGGATGGCCGCGGCGGGGTCAAGCAGCACCGGCCCGAAGGCCAGGTGCTGCTTTAAAATATGATCGGCTTACGCCACCGCGTCGGCGAGGTCCTTGGTGACCTTGAACTTGACGACGGTCTTGGCGGGAACCTGGATCATGGCGCCGGTCGAGGGGTTGCGGGCCTCGCGGGCTTCGCGCTTGGCCGCCGACAGCTTGCCGACGCCGCCGAGCGTAACATCGTCGCCGGACTTCAGCGTCTTGGCGACGACGGCTGCGAGCGAGCCGAGGATGGCGGACACGTCGGTCTTGGTCTTGCCGGTTTCGTCGGCAATGGCGGCGATCAGTTCGTTCTTGGTCATGAAACTCTCCTGAAGAACGGTGTTGCTTAGTCGTCGCTGGGGAGGACGCTAATTCCTGCTGCCGTCGCGAATCGCGCGACGACTGGATGTCCGCCCTATGCGAAACTGCCACTTGGCACGGTTGACGTCCAAAAACACGGCATTGGGGCTAGATACGCACAGCATTTCGCTTCGTTCCCGCCTCTGGAGTGCAAAAAATCAGCGGGGCGGCCACCAGGACAGGGGTCATTGACAAATCTTGCCCTGTTATTTCAAGTTTAAAATAATGAATACTGATGCGGGGGGACGCATGAAGGTTGTTATCGTCGGAGGCGGAATCGGCGGCCTGACGCTCGCATTGATGCTGCACGCGCGCGGCATCGCCGCCACCGTCTACGAGCAGTCGAGTGATATCCGCGAGGTCGGCGTCGGCATCAACACCTTGCCGCATGCGATCGGCGAACTGGCCGAGCTCGGCTTGCTTCCGGCGCTTGATGCCGTCGCGATCCGGACGCGCG
Organism: Allobosea sp. 01N443; assembly: GCF_056399325.1. NCBI lineage: Bacteria > Pseudomonadati > Pseudomonadota > Alphaproteobacteria > Hyphomicrobiales > Alloboseaceae > Allobosea > Allobosea sp. 01N443. The sequence goes on along the minus strand of NZ_JBFTRC010000031.1, from coordinate 18,938 downwards.
AACTCATCTACATGAACCGCTTTGGCCAGACCGTCTGGCGCGAGCCGCGTGGTCTCCATGGGGGGGCGCCGGTGCCGCAGTTCTCGATCCATCGCGGCCGCCTGCAGGGGGTGATCTGCGCGGCTGTGCGCGAGCGCCTGGGGGAGGGCGCTCTGCGAACCGGGCGCCGGCTGCAGGGGTTCGTCCAGGACGAGGGCGGAGTGACAGCCCATTTTACCGATGCGCGTCGCGGCGAGGCTGGCGAGACGGCGCGTGCCGACGTGCTGATCGCGGCCGATGGCATCCACTCCAGCGTGCGCGGACATTATTTCCCGAACCAGGGGGCGCCGCGCTGGAATGGCGTGCAGATGTGGCGCGGGGCTTGTGACTGGCCGGCCTTCCTCGACGGCGAGAGCATGATCATCGCCGGCGGCATGGCCGGAAAACTGGTGCTGTATCCGATCGCCGCGGGCAGCAAGCCCGGCACGCGGCTAACCAACTGGGTCGTCAATATCCGGACGGGGGATCCGGCGAAGCCGCCTCCGAAGGAGGCCTGGTCGAAACCGGGCAGGCTTGAGGATGTGCTGCCCTATGCCCGCCGTTTCTCGATTCCCGGCGTCGACATCCTTGCGCTGATCCAGGCCTCGCCCGGATTCTGGGATTACCCGATGTGCGACCGCGATCCGCTGCCGCGCTGGACCCATGGCCGCGTCACGCTGCTCGGCGATGCCGCTCATCCGATGTACCCGGTCGGCTCGAACGGGGCCTCGCAGGCGATCCTTGATGCGCGCGCGCTTGCCGATGCGCTGGTCCGCAGCGAGCATCCGCGTCAGGCGCTGGCGGCCTATGAGGCTGTGCGCCTGCCGGCAACGGCGCAGGTCGTGGCCTTGAACCGGGTTGGCGGCCCCGAACGTGTGATCGATGCCGTCGAGGCGCTCGCGCCGAATGGTTTCGACGATGTCGAACGGGTCATGAGTTACGCAAGGCGTGAGGCCATCGTGAAATCCTATGCCGGCAAGGCCGGCTTTGCGCCGGAGCAGCTGACCCGGCGCTGAGGGGCGATCAGCCGGCTTCGGTCAGTTGCTGAATGCGCGCCTTCAGCTGCGCATTGCTCTGCTCGCATTGCTTCAAGCGCCGGGCGTGGTCGAGAGGCACGATTTCGGCGGTTGAGGCAGGCCGCCCGTCCAGGGCGATCCCGACGCGCTCGCCATCGCGCCACCGAAAGCGTGCGCCGTAGACGTGTCGCTTATGCTCGATCTCAAGCTCGAATGCTGCCGGCAAGGCAACGGCATCGGAGATGAGCACCATGGCGCCAACGTCCGAAAGGTTGCGCACCACGCAGTCGAGCGTGGATTGGCGGTTGTTGAAGACGATGCGCGCGCCCAGCAGGGTGCGCTGCCGTGGAACTTCACGGCGTTCGGTCGTCATGATGCCGCCCCCTCCAAACTTCCGCCGCAGGCATTCTGCCTACCGCTACGTAAGAGGGATAATTGCCACTTTAGCGCGAGTCGCGCAGCCTTAACCTTGCATTAACCTTAACGGCTGTTCAGCAGATTCCTCTGGGCACGGCTCGGCACGCGTTGTCCTTCCAGCACGCTGCATGTCGGATCGTGGCGGATGCTCGAACGCGGAGGGCAGGGGGCCGCGAAAATCAATCGTCGTCATCGTCGTCTTCGCGATAGCGGCGATATCCCCGGTAGCGCGGATAGTCGTCATCATCGTCAAGCCGACGGCGCCCGAAGCGATAGTCCTCGCCATAGGGGCCAAGCCGCCCACGCGGGCGGCTGCTCGGATAGCAGCCGCGATAGTCGCAGGTGCTTTCGGTGTAGACGCCGCTGCGCGGATTGATGCAGCGGAATTCATTGCAGCGCATCTGGGCCAGCGTGAGCGGCAGGCCCGTTTCGCCAGGCGCCGGGAGCGGCATCGCTGCCGCGTTGCCCGCCGCGAACGCGGCGAGCAAGCCAAGGGAAAGCGTCGCCTTCCTCATGTTTCATCCTCCATCATTGCTCGGCAGACTAGTGCCGGCAGATGAACGCAGGATGCACGGGCACGGGTTCCGCACGGGCCGGTTTCTTCCCCGCCGCGGGGTTTGTCACGCCCCGTCTGGAGGCGGCGGCAGGAAGTCGATCTCGTATTTGGCGGCGAGCGCGACGACCTCCGCGGGGTTCTGCTCCGGCATCGAATGGATCGCCCAGAACAGGTCGTAGAGCCGGCCGGTGGGGGCGACCCAGAACAGGCATTTGGCCGGGCTGTCGCTCTTGTTGAAGATGCCGTGCGGAACGTTGCGCGGCAGGCGGATCAGGTCGCCGGGCAAGGCATGCGCTTCCTCTCCGTCGAGAACGAGATCAAGCCGGCCTTCGAGCAGATAGATGAACTCATCCTGCGTCGGGTGGACATGCGGCGGCACGAAGGTCCCGGGCGGGAAGATCGCATGCCAGGAGAAACTATCCTCGCTCAGCGTCTTCGGGACATAGGTCTGGCCGAGAATATTCCATGAGATGGCATCGATGCCCTGATTGGCCCTCGTCACGCCGGCTGTCAGTGGCTTCATCGGTCTCTCCTTCTCTAAAGATGCAGGAAGCGATCCTTCACAGCACTGTCGCTGCGCAAGTCGTCGCTCGATCCGCGCCAGACGACGCGGCCCTTTTCCAGGACGATATGCCGGTCGGCGATCCTGGCCAGCGCATCGACATTCTTGTCGATGACCAGGATCGATTCGCCATCAGCCTTCAGCGCGGCAAGGCAGGACCAGATCTCCTGGCGGATGATCGGCGCCAGCCCTTCCGTCGCCTCGTCGAGAATGACCAGTTTGGGGTTGGTCATCAGGGCCCGGCCGATCGCCAGCATCTGCTGCTCGCCGCCGGAAAGCTGGTTGCCGCGATTGGTTCGCCTCTCCTTGAGGCGCGGCAGGAACGTGTAGATGCGCTCGACATCCCAGCGCGGCTTGCCGAAGCGGCTGGCTGCCGTGGCGATCAGATTTTCTTCCACGCTGAGCGTCGGAAAGATCTGGCGGCCTTCAGGCACCAGCCCGATTCCGGCCTGCGCGATCCGGAAGGGTGGAGCGCCGGTCAGGTCGCGGCCGGAGACGCTGATGCGGCCGGCCTTCGCCGGAATCAGGCCCATGATGGCGCGGATCGTCGTGGTCYTGCCCATGCCGTTGCGGCCGAGCAAGGTCACCACCTCGCCCTCGGCGATCGCGAGATCAACGCCGAACAGGATCTGCGCTTCGCCATAGCCGGCATCCAGAGCTTCGACGACGAGCATGCCTAGCCCTCCTCGCCGAGATAGGCTTCGCGCACGGTCGGGTCGGCACGGACGGCGGCCGGTTCACCAGAGGCGATGACCCGGCCATAGACCAGCACGCTGACCCTGTCCGCGAGCGCGAACACCGCCTCCATGTCGTGTTCGACCAGCAGCATGGCGTAGCGACCCTTGAGGCTCTTCAGCAGCGCGATCAGGCGTGCGCCTTCCTCGTGCCCGACACCGGCCAGCGGCTCGTCGAGCAGAATCGCGGCGGGCTCGAGGGTCAGTGCCATCGCAATCTCGAGCGCGCGTTTCTCGCCATGCGAGAGCCGGCCGGCCGGCACATGCGCGCGCTCGCCGAGACCGACCGCTTCGATTGCCGCCCAGGCGGGACCGTTCAGGCGCTCGTCGCGGGCGGCGTTGCAGAACAGCGCCAGCGGATGCGTCGCCCGCGCCTGCACGCTGAGAGCCACATTCTCCAGCACCGAGAGCGAAGCGATGGTCGAGGTGATCTGGAAGGTGCGCGCGAGCCCGGCGCGCGCGCGCTTCTCCGGCGATAGTCCGGTGATGTCGGCGCCGCGAAAGCGAATGCTGCCGGCATCCGGGCGCAGCATGCCGGAGATCTGGTGCACGAGCGTGGTCTTGCCGGCGCCGTTCGGGCCGATCAGGGCATGCAATTCGCCGGGAGCGACGGAGAAGCTGACACCATCGGTCACCTTCAGCGCACCGAAGGACTTGCGAACGCCATCGAGGGCGAGGACGGGCTCAGCCATCGCTGCGTCCCCGTATCCTTGCGAGGATGCCGACGATGCCGCCGCGTGTGAACAGCACGAAGAGAACGATGAGAGGCCCGAAGATCGCCTTCCAGTGTTCGGTGATCCCGGCGAGCACATCCTCGGCGAAGAGAAAGGCAAGCGCGCCGATGATCGCGCCATGCAGGGAGCCGACACCGCCGAGCACGACCATGAAGATCAGTTCGCCCGAGCGCTGCCAGGACATGAAGGCGGGGCTGACGAATTCCGTCTGGTTGGCGAGGAAGAAGCCGGACAGGCCCGCGATCATGCCGCTGATGACATAGGCGATCAGGCGCACGCGTCCGACATCGTAGCCGGTCACGGTCACGCGCGTCGCGTTCTCGCGCGCCGCGCGCAGCACGCGGCCGAAGCGGGAGGCGACGATGATGCGGACCAGCCCGTAGCAGCCGATGAGTGCGCCCAGCACGATGTAGAAGAAGCCGGTCCGGCTTGCCGCGATGTCGAGGCCGGCGATCGTGCTGCGGGCATAGAGCGTCAGGCCATCGTCGCCGCCATAGGCCGAGAGCGCCTGCGCCAGGAAGAACACCATTTGCCCGAAGGCCAGCGTGATCATGATGAAGGCGACGCCGCGCGTGCGCAGCGAGACCGCGCCCGTGACCGCCGCGAAGATGGCGCAGACGACGAGGAGCACGGGCAGGATCAGCAGGGTCTCGGTGCGACCCTCGGTGATCATGATGCCGGTCACATAGGCGCCGATGCCGATAAAGGCGGCATGCCCGAAGGAGACCAGCCCGCCGACACCGAGGATGAGGTCGAGCGACAGGGCCGCGATCGCGAAGATCATCGCCCGCGTCAGCAATGACAGCCAATGCGCTGGGACGCCGAGCGAGACGGCGACCGGGGCAAGCGCGAGCGCCGCGAAGAGCACCAGCGCCAGGACGGAGCGCGATCTTGGTCGGGATGGGATGGACCCGGCTGCGCCGGCGATGGTGGGCGCCGCGCTCATGTCCGGCCCTTGGCGGGCAACAGGCCTTCGGGACGCACGAACAGGACGATGGCCATCACCAGGTAGATCAGCATCGAGGAGAGAGCGGCTCCCGTCGCACGGGCCGAGGGGGCGCTCATGAACAGGCGCAGCAGGTCATTCATGAAGGAGCGCCCGAGCGTGTCGACCAGTCCGACGATCAGCGCACCGACGAAGGCGCCGCGGATCGAGCCGATGCCGCCAACGACGATGACGACGAAGGCGAGGATCAGCACCGTGTCGCCCATGCCGGGCTCGACCGAGAGGATCGGCGCCGCCATCGCGCCGGCAAATCCGGCCAGCATGGTTCCGAAGGCGAAGACGACCATGAAGAGCTTGCGGATATCGACACCGAGTGCCGAAACCATTGGCGCGTTCGAGGCCCCGGCCCGCAACAGCATGCCGGTACGCGTCCGCTCGACGATGAACCAGAGCAATCCGCCGACCGCGAGCCCGGCGCCGATCAGGGCGAAGCGATAGGTCGGATAGAGAATGCCGTCCATCAAGCGCACAGAGCCCGAGAGGAATTCCGGGACCGGGACGGAGAGAGGCGCCGCACCCCAGACGATCTTGACGCCCTGGTTCAGGAGCAGGATGAGCCCGAAGGTCGCGAGAACCTGGTCGAGATGGTCGCGTTCATAGAGATGGCGGAAGACCAGGAATTCGAGGGCTAGCCCGATGACGAGCGCAGCCGCCAGGGCGAGCAGCAGCCCCAGCACGAAGCTTCCGGTCAGCCCGACGAAGGTCACGGCGAGATAGGCCCCCAGCATGTACTGCACGCCATGGGCCAGGTTGATGAAATCCATGACGCCGAAGACCAGCGTCAGCCCCGCTGCCACCAGGAACAGCAGGATGCCGAGCTGCAACCCGTTCAGGATCTGGACGATGAGGAGACTGGTGGTCATCAGCTCGATATTCGTTGGCCGGCGCGGGGCGCCCCTTGATCACGCTGCGTTTGGACAAAGTCGTCCAACGCAGAAAACGCGATCGATTCTCATAATTTAGAGCATGCCGAATGCGAAAACCGTCGCAACTTTTCGCAGCATGCTAGGCGGGCGCAGCGAGACGCAAGTCAGGCACGGGCGGGCGTCCGTCCCCGGAAAGGGCAGGGGCGGCGGCGAGGGTGAGGATGTCGCCAAGGGGAGCTGATGTCCTGCTCCGATGACAGGCGGCTGCTCTCCGGCACCCTGCCATCATCCAAGCTCTTCTCTCCTCCCAGAGAGACGAAGGGACATGAGCTCCCCCGGGCAGTCTCCTCACTTCAGCGCGCAATCCTTCGCATGCGGGTCGGCATAGTCCGAGAACACCTTCTGCGCGATCTCGGTCTGGAACTTGCCGTCGGCGCGCTTGGCGACCTTGACCAGATAGAAGTCCTGGATCGGGTAGCCATTGCTGTTGAACTTGAAGTTGCCGCGCAGCGACTTGAAGTCGGCCTTCCGGATCGCGGCCCGCAGCTTGTCCTTGTCGGCCGTGCCGCCGGCACCCTTGACCGCCGAGTCGATCAGCAAGGCGGCATCATAAGCCTGCATGGCGTAGGAGCCGGGGACGATCTTGTAGGCAGCCTCGTAATCCGCGACGAACTTCTTGTTCTGCGGATTGTCCATATTGGGCGCCCAGGTCATGCCGCCGAAGAGGCCGACCGCAGCGTCCTGCTGTGCCGGCAGGGTCGATTCATCGACCGTGAAGGCGGAGAGGAACGGGATCTTGCCCTGCAGGCCGGCCTGCGACCACTGCTTGACCAGATTGACGCCGAGACCGCCCGGCATGAAGGCGAAGACGACGTCGGGCTTGGCCGAGGCGATCTTGGCGAGCTCCGCCGAGAAATCGAGCTGGTTCAGCGGGACATAGACCTCGTCGACCACCTCGCCCTTGAAGTAGTTCTTGAAGCCGGCGAGCGAGTCCTTACCCGCCTGGTAGTTCGGCGCCATGATGTAGGCGCGCTTGAAGCCCTGGTCCTGAGCGTATTTGCCGAGCACCTCGTGGACCTGGTCGTTCTGGTACGAGGTCACGAAGAAGTTCTGGTGGCAGGCCTTGCCTGCAAGCGTCGAAGGGCCGGCATTCGGGCTGATCAGCACCGCGCCGGAGTCCAGGACTGGCTTGGCGATGGCGCCCAGAATGTTCGAGAAGACCGGTCCGACGACGAAATCGACCTTGCCGCCCTCGACGAAGCCGCGAACCTTGCCGACCGCGACATCGGGCTTGAGCTCGTCATCGATCACCGTGATCTGCACCGGCCGTCCGCCGAGCTTGCCGCCCATCTGGTCGACTGCGAGCTGGAAGCCGTCGCGCAATTGCTGGCCAAGGGCTGCCTGCGGGCCGGAAAGAACGCTGACGACGCCGATCTTGATCGGCTCCTGGGCCTGTGCGCCGGCAACTCCCAGCGCGACGAGCGCCGTGCCGATAGACAATGCGAGTTTGAGCTTCATGTCCGATGTCCTCCCGGGACCTGCAAGGAGCCTACTGGCCGGCGGAGATCCCCATCCCCTTCCGGCTCGTATGGTCCTCATTTTGTTTCAAGCTTAAAATATCTGCAAGAGGCTTTGATGCTGAATCGTTCGGGGCGTCATGCCGCCTCCGTCATTCCCGTCAGCCGAAGTCTCGATCCGGCTGCCGGGGTGACGTTAGGATAAGTTGGCCTGCGCGCTCAGGCCTGCACGCCGTCGACATACCAGTCCATCTTCGACAGCATCTCGTCGGGGGCGGTCTCGCCGGCCTTGAGGCGCAGCACGCCCTTCTGGTCCTTGAGCTCGCCGGTGAAGGGGTGGAGCGTGCCGGCAACGATGCCCTTCTGGACTTCTTCCGCGCCTGCGCGTGCGGCTGGCGTCATCGCGGGATTGAACGGGGCGAGCTTGACGAAGCCGTCCTTGATCCCGCCCCAGACGTCGCCCGACTTCCAGCTGCCGTCCATGACGTCCTTGACGCGCTTGATGTAGTAGCCCGACCAGTCGTCGACGATCGCCGAGAGATGCGCCTTGGGCGCGAAGGCGCTCATGTCGGACGCCTGGCCGAAGGCGAAGACGCCGCGCTGCTCGGCCGCCTGCAGGGCGGCGGGGCTGTCGGTATGCTGGGTGATCACATCGGCGCCCTGGTCGATCAGCGCCTTGGCGGCGTCGGCTTCCTTGGCCGGGTCGTACCAGGTCGAGGCCCAGATGACCTTGGTCTTGAAGTTCGGGTTGACCTTGCGGGCGGCGAGCGTGAAGGCGTTGATGCCCATCACGACCTCCGGAATCGGGAAGGAGGCGATGTAGCCGGCCTGGCCGCTCTTCGACATGTGGCCCGCGATCGTGCCGATCACGGCGCGGCCCTCGTAGAAGCGGGCATTGTAGGTCGCGACGTTCTCGGCGCGCTGATAGCCGGTGGCGTGCTCGAATTTCAGCTTCGGGAACTGCTTTGCGACCTGGATGGTCGGGTTCATGAAACCGAAGGAGGTCGCGAAGATCAGCTGGTTGCCGGCCTGCGCCAGCTGGCGCAGCGCGCGCGCCGCATCCGGCCCCTCAGCGACGTTCTCGATGAAGCTGGTCTTGATCTTGTCGCCATACTGCTTCTCGAGCGCCTTGCGGCCCTGATCATGCGTCCAGCTCCAGCCGTGATCGCCGATCGGACCGACATAGATGAAGCCGACACCCAGTGGCGCCTGCGCAAAGGCGCTGCGGCCGAGCAGGGGCAGGGCGGACGCCGCGGCGCCGCCGGCAACGAGCGTGCGGCGGGTGATCATGGATGACATGGTTGTTCTCCCCACGGGGTTGGCGGCGCCGTCAGGACGCCGAGAAGGGTTTGCCGAGACATGCGGGCGCGTCGAGCCGGCCCGTCTTGCGACCGAGCGACATCATCGTCAGAACCAGGATTGTCGCAAGATAGGGGGCCATCGCCAGCACCTCCGGCGCGAGCCAGGTGATGCCGGCAGCCTTGGCCTGAAGCTCGAAGGTCATCACCGCGCCGAAGAGATAGGCCCCGAGCAGGAGCCGGCCGGGTTTCCAGGCGGAGAAGACGACGAGCGCGAGCGCGATCCAGCCGCGCCCGGCGGTGAGGCGGTCAGCCCACATCGGCGTCAGCGCCAGCGAGAAATAGGCGCCGCCGAGGCCCGCCAGCGCGCCGCCGAAGGCGATCGCCGCATAGCGGATGCCAATGACGGGATAGCCGATGGCATGGGCCGAGGCGTCATTCTCGCCGACCGCCCGCAGGATCAATCCGGCGCGCGTCCTGCGCAGGAAGAGGCTCACGCCGAGAACCAGGGCAAGCGAGAGATAGACGATGATGTCGTGCCCGAAGAGCGCACGCAGCCAGGGATGGCTGGAAAGCGCTTCGGGAAACAGGGGCCCCAGACGATCGATCGTGCGGCCGACAAAGCCGGCGCCGATCAGCGAGGAGGCGCCGACGCCGAAAATCGTCAGCGCCAGGCCCGTCGCGACCTGGTTCGCGGTCAGGCTGAGCGTCAGCACGGCGAAGATCATCCCGGTTGCGATGCCGGCGATAACGGAGGCAATGAGGCCGAGCGCAACGCTGCCGGTGCTGAAGGCGACCGCGAAACCGGCGACGGCCCCGGTCAGCATCATGCCCTCGACACCGAGATTGAGCACGCCCGACTTCTCGACGACGAGCTCGCCGAGCGCCGCGAGCAGGATCGGTGTCGACGCTGCGACGAGCGTCATGATGATCGAGACCAGGATGACGCTGTTCATCGCGGCACCACTTTCGCCGGCCTCGCCCGGAAGGCGATGCGATAACGGACCAGCACATCGGTCGCGAGCAGGAAGAACAGCAGCATCGCCTGGAACATGCCGGTCGCGGCCTGGGGCAGACGCACGGTCGTCTGGGCGATCTCGCCGCCGACATAGGTTGCCGCCAGAACGACGCCGCCGAGCACGATGCCCAGCGGGTGCAGGCGGCCGAGGAAGGCGACGATGATGGCGGTGAACCCGTAGCCGACCGGGAACTGCGGGGTAAGCTGGCTGAACGGGCCTGCAGCCTCGAAGATGCCGGCAAGACCCGCAAGGCCGCCGCCGATCAGCAACGTCACCCAGGTCGTCCGTTCGGCGCTGAAGCCGCCGTGACGCGCCGCAGCCGGTGCGAGCCCGACAACCTTCACCGCATAGCCCGCGGTCGTCTTCTCCAACACCAGCCAGGCAATGACGGCAATGACGAGTGCGAGCGGAATGCCGAGATGGACGAGCGTCTCGGGGATGACGACCGGCAGCGTCTGATCGGCCGTGAACATCCGCGTCTGCGGGAAGTTGAAGCCGTCCGGATCCTTCCACGGGCCGCGCACGAGATAATACAGCACCTGCACCGCGACATAGGTCAGCATCAGGCTGGTCAGGATTTCGCTGACCTGAAGCCTGACGCGCAGCAGCGCCGGGACCGCAGCCCAGGCCATGCCGCCGAGGATGCCGGCTAGAGCCATGGCCGGCAGGATCCACCAGCCGCTCATCTCATAGGTGGCGAGGGCAACGCCGGTGCCGGCGATGGCGCCCATGATGTACTGGCCCTCGGCGCCGATATTCCAGACATTGGCGCGAAAACCGATGGCGAGGCCGAGCGCGATCATCACCAGCGGCGCCGCCTTGACGCCGAGATCCGGCCAGCGATGCGGCTCGAGGAAGGATACGAGAAAGAAGTCGAAGACCGCGGTCAGCCCGTCATAACCCATCGCCGTGAAGACCAACGCGCCGGTCGCCATGGTGAGCGCGATCGCGATCAGCGGGCTCAGATAGAGCATCGCCCGGCTTGGTTCGCGGCGGCGGCGCCATTCAAGCATGAAGCGGCGCTCCTTCGGGCTKGGCTGCGCCGTGAATGCCGCCCATCATCAGGCCGATCTCGTCGATCGCGAGCTCCGCGACCGGGCGGGGCGGCGAGAGCCGGCCCTCGTTGATGACGCTGAGCCGGTCTGCCAGCTCGAGCAGTTCATCGAGGTCCTGCGAGATCACCACGACCGCAGAGCCCTTCGCCGCCAGATCGACCAGCGCCTGCCGGATCGCCGCTGCGGCGCCCGCATCGACCCCCCAGGTCGGCTGCGAGACCACGAGGACACCTGGTTCCTGGCCGATCTCGCGGCCCATGATGAATTTCTGCAGATTGCCGCCGGACAATGAGCGGGCCGGAGAGCCTGGACCGGTGGTGCGCACATCGAACCGGCCRATGACGGCCTGGGCGAAGCGCCGAACCGCTCCGAGGCGGATAAAGCCGCGAGGTGCCAGTGGCAGCCGGTAGCGCGCCGTCAGGATGGCATTCTCGGCCAGCGAGAAATCCGGCACGGCGGCGTGTCCGTTGCGCTCCTCCGGAACGCAGGCGAGGCCGGCGCTGCGCCTCTCGCCCGCTCCCTCGCTGCCGACGGGCTTGCCGTCGAGCATGATGGCGTTCGGCACCGCACTGAGGCGCTCGCCGGACAGCGCGCCGAGCAGCTCGGCCTGGCCATTGCCGGCGACGCCGGCGATGCCGAGGATCTCGCCGGCCCGTGCCTCGAAACTGATGTCGCGCAAGCTCGTGCCGAAAGGCGGTTCGCCGGGCAGKGAGAGACCAGACACGATCAGTCGGCGCTTGCCGATCCTGCCGGAATGGGCGTTCTCGATCTGCCGCAATTCGGCGCCGATCATCAGCTCGGCCATGCGCCGTGTCGTCTCCTGCCGCGGGTCGCAGGTCGCGACGACCCGGCCGGCGCGCAGGATCGTGGCGGTGTCGCACAAGGCTTTGATCTCGTGCAGCTTGTGGCTGATGTAGAGGATCGAGCAGCCTTCGGACGCGATCTGCCGCAAGGTCTCGAACAGACGCTCGACCTCCTGCGGTGTCAGGACCGAAGTCGGCTCATCCATGATCAGGAGCTTCGGCTTCTGCAGCAGGCAGCGGACGATCTCGATGCGCTGCCGTTCGCCGACCGAGAGCGTATGGACCTCGCGCTCGGGATCGAGCGGCAGCGAATAGCTCTGCAGAACCTTGGCGACGCGGGTCTTCAGCTCCTCGCGATCCACGGCCTCGTCGAGGCCGAGCGCGATGTTCTCGATCACGGTCATCGCGTCGAACAGCGAGAAATGCTGGAAGACCATGCCGATGCCGAGCCGCCGCGCCGCCTTGGGCGAGGGGACCGAAACAGGCCGGCCATCCCAGGAGATGCTGCCCGAATCGGCCTGCTGAACGCCGTAGATGACCTTGACCAGCGTCGACTTGCCCGCTCCGTTCTCGCCGAGCAGGGCGTGGATCTCGCCGGGCTTCACGCTGAAGCTGATGTCGTCATTGGCTTTCACGCCGGGAAAGCTCTTGGAGATGCCCGACAGCACGAGCCGGGGCGGCGTATCCGTCCTGTCATGCGGCGACGCCGTCATCTCCTGCCCTTCTCCCCGGACCCTGTCGGCCCTGCGCCACGCTTTGCCCGGAAGCCTGTTGCTTGGCAAGCAAGCTCCGCACCAGTTCGGCTGCCGTCAAGGCGGCGATGACCTCAGGGCGCTTGTCGTCCACATCATCCCCGCCGATCGGGCAGGTCAGGCGCGCCAGGGCATCGCTTGCAGGGTGCCGGCGGCGGAAGCTGGCAGCGAAGCGAGCGCGCTTCGTCGCCGAGCCTATCATGCCGACATAGGCGGCATCCCCGCGCAGGAGCGCAGCCTCGGTCAGCCGGTAGTCGAGCGCATGGCTGTGCGAAAGGATCACGAAGGCGGTGCCGGGCTGGGCCGATGTGATCGCCTCGACCGGGTCGTCCAGTCGTAGCGGTGCGACACCAACGGGAAGATCGTGCATCTGGGCTTCGCGGTCGTCGATCAGAATGACCGTCAGCGGCAGGCGCATGAGGGCCTCGGCAAGCGCGCGCCCGGTATGGCCGGCGCCGAGGATGAGGACGGCAGGCTGCGCTGCGCACCTTGCCGCTTCGGCGGCCTGGAGAGTCGCGAGATGGCACGGCCTGGCCCGCTCCAGCACGACACCGACCCGGCCGCCGCAGCACTGGCCCATTTGCGGCCCAAGCGGAATATCGAGGCGTCGCGAGGTCTCGCCGCTCGCCAGCATCTCAAGGGCGATGTCGGCGCAGTGGAATTCGAGCTGGCCGCCGCCGATCGTCCCGGAATTGCCCTCGGCGGTGACGACCATCGTCGCGCCGGTTTCGCGTGGGGTCGATCCTTCGGCGCGCTCGATGCTGACAAGGATGGCGCCTTGCTCGAGATGGGCTTCGAGGAAAGTCGCCAGCCCGGTCATGGCGCCGCGCCCCGTACCTGTTCCCGCATGCGGTCGACCGCATCGAGTACACGCTCCGGCGTCGCCGGCGCGTCGAGACGGGGACAGAAGCGATGATTGCCGACGCTCGCGACCGCGTCCGACAAGGCGTGGAGCACGCTGATCGCCAGCATCAGCGGCGGCTCCCCGACCGCCTTGGAACGGTGGATCGTCGGCTCGCGATTGGGGGCGTTCTCGAGCAGGTCGACATTGAAGATCCGCGGCCGGTCGGAGGCGACGGGGATCTTGTAGGTCGAGGGCGCATGGGTCTTGAGCCGGCCGTTGTCGTCCCACCAGAGTTCCTCGGTGGTGAGCCAGCCCATGCCCTGCACGAAGCCGCCCTCGATCTGGCCCTTGTCGATCGCCGGGTTCAGCGAGGTGCCGCAATCATGCAGGATGTCGACCCGCTCGACCTTGTATTCGCCGGTGAGCGTGTCGATCGCGACTTCGGCCGCAGCCGCGCCATAGGCGAAATAATAGAACGGGTGGCCACGCCCGGCCTTGCGATCCCAATGGATCTTCGGCGTCGCGTAGAAGCCGGTCGCCGAGAGCTGGACGCGGGCCATGTAGGCTGCCGCGACGAATTCGGCGAAACTCATCTCCTGCGTGCCGATCCTGATCCGGCCCGGCAGGAAGGCAATCTCCTCGGCTGAAACCTCCCAGCGCTTCGACGCGAAGGCGATGAGCCGCGCCTTGATCGTCTCGCAGGCATCGAGCGCGGCCATGCCGTTGAGATCGGAGCCGGAGGAGGCGGCTGTCGCCGAGGTGTTCGGCACCTTTCCGGTGGTCGTCGCGGTGATCTTGATCCGGTCGAGGCCGATCCCGAAAGCCTGCGCCACGACCTGCGCCACCTTCACATAGAGGCCCTGGCCCATCTCGGTACCGCCATGGTTCAGCGCCACCGTGCCGTCCGTGTAGACATGCACCAGGGCGCCTGCCTGATTGTACCAGGTCGCGGTGAAGGAGATGCCGAACTTGACCGGGGTCAGCGCGATGCCACGCTTGATGACCGGGCTCTTGCGGTTGGCCTCACGGATCCCCGCCTGGCGCGCGCGGTAATCGCAACGCCGTTCAAGTTCGGCGATCACGTCGCCGGCGATATTGTCCTCGACCTGCTGGTGATAGGGCGTGATGTCGCGACCGACCGCGCCATAGAGATTGCGCCTGCGGATCTCGAGCGGGTCGAGCCCGGTCGCGAAAGCAACCTCCTCGATGAAGCGTTCCGCTCCGACCATGCCCTGGGGGCCGCCGAAGCCGCGAAAGGCCGTGTTCGAAACGGTGTTGGTCCGCAGGGGCTGCGAACGTCCGCGCACCGCCGGGTAGAAATAGCAATTGTCCATGTGGAACAGCGCGCGGTCGGTGACCGGGCCCGAGAGATCGGCGTTCCAGCCGCAGCGCGCCGCATAGACCGCGTCCACCGCGTGAATATGCYCCTCGTCATCGAAGCCGATCTCGTAATCGACCACGAAATCATGGCGTTTGCCGGTGATGACCATGTCGTCGTCGCGGTCGGGCCGGAGCTTTACCGGGCGCTTCAGCTTGCGGGCAGCGAGCGCGGCGACGCAGGCGAAGAGATTGGCCTGCGTCTCCTTGCCGCCAAAGCCGCCGCCCATGCGCCGGACCTCGATGGTGACGGCGTGGGAGCCGACGGCGAGCACCTGCGCGACCATGTGCTGGACTTCGCTCGGATGCTGCGTCGAGGACAGCACCAGCATGTCTTCGTCCTCGCCGGGGATGGCGAGCGCGATCTGGCTCTCCAGATAGAAATGATCCTGCCCGCCGATCTCCATCGACCCCTTGAGCCGGCGCGGGCTGGCAGCAAGCGCTTCCGCGACATCGCCGCGCTCCAGCTTCAGCGGGTCGGTGACAAGCTCGCCGCCGGCCGCGCGGGCCGCTGCGACATCCAGCAGCGGAGCGGCTTCCTCATAGGCCGCCTTGGCCAGCGCGGCGGCGCGGCGCGCCAGATCCCGGGTTTCCGCGATAACCGCGAAAAGCGGTTGGCCGTGATGCAGGATATTCTGCGTCGTGAAGACAGGCTCGTCATGTCGATGCGTCGAGCTGATGTCGTTCGCGCCCGGAATATCCTCGGCCGTCAACACGGTGAGAACGCCGGGGGCCGTGCGCACGGCCGCGAGGTCGAGCGATATCAGCCGCCCATGCGCGACCTGGGAAAGGCCGAGATAGGCATGCGCAAGGCCGGCCGGCTCGGCGATATCGTCGATATAGAGGGCTTCACCCGCGACATGCTTGGCGGCGGAATCATGATTGCTGGTCCGGCCGAGCGGCCCGGCCACGACCTCGGTCTCAAGCCGTTTGCGCGCGTCAGCCATGGGCAGCCTCCGCAAGCAGGCCCGCGACGCGCGTGTCGACGTCAAGCGCCGTCGTTTCGATCAGGAACCGGCGCAGGAGATTGCCGGCCACCTTCAGCCGGTACGCCGCCGAGGCGCGCATGTCGGTCAGCGGTGTGAAATCCCGGGGCAGGGCGGCGATGGCGGCAGCGACCGCAGCCTCGTCCCAATCCCTCCCGAGCAGCGCGGCTTCCGCGGCGGCGGCCCGTTTCGGGATACCGGCCATGCCGCCATAGGCGAGCCGTGCCTCGCTCACCCGATTGGCTTCGTCGAGATGCAGCAGGAAGGCGCCGCACACCGCCGAGATATCCTCGTCGAAGCGCTTTGAGATCTTCGAAATGTGGAACAGAGCGTCATTCTGCAGTTTCGGCACCAGCACGGCCTCGACGAATTCGCCTGGCTTCCGGTCCTGGCTGCGATAGTCGAGGAAGAAGGCTTCCAGCGGCAGCGCGCGTCGCTCGCTGCCGCGCCGCAGCAGCAGCGTTGCACCAAGCGCAATCAACGCAGGCGGTAGATCGCCGATCGGTGAGCCATTGGCGATATTGCCGCCGATCGTCCCGGCATTGCGCACCTGCTCGCCGCCGAAGCGGCGCATCAGCTCGTCGAGCTGCGGCGAGAGCACCGCGAGTGCCGTGCGGACATCGATATGGTTCGCCATGGCGCCGATGCGCAGATGATCGCCCTCGTCGCTGATTGGACGCAGGTCCTCGACGCGGCCGAGATGGATGATGGTTTGCGGCTGCTGCATCCCCTTGGTGATCCAGAGACCGACATCGGTCGCGCCGGCGACGAGAACGGCCTCGGGATGGGAGATGACGAGATCGGCGAGGGCATCGGCCGTCGCCGGCGACAGGAAGCGTCGCGTGCCATGGGCGAGTGTCAGCGTCTCCTGATCCGCGAAAGCGTGCAGCCGGGCGGCGATGCCGGGCACCGAAAGCGCGAAGCGATCCTGCGTCCGGTCGGCGTGTTCGTAGAGGCGACGGGCCGCGGTAATGATCGGCTCGTAGCCGGTACAGCGGCAGAGATTGCCCGCGAGCGCGTCCTCGATTCGCCCCAGCTCCGGCGCCGGCTCGTTCAGCCAGAGCGCAAGGAGCGACATCACGAAGCCCGGCGTGCAGAAGCCGCATTGCGAGCCGTGGCAATCGACCATCGCCTGCTGCACCGGGTGCAGACGGCCGTCCGCGCCCTTCAGGTGCTCGATGGTGAGCAGATGGCAGCCATCGAGCGTCGGCAGGAAGCGGATGCAGGCGTTGATCGCCTCATAGCGCAATCGGCCGCCGTCGAGTCGTCCGACGACGACGGTGCAGGCTCCGCAATCGCCTTCGGCGCAGCCTTCCTTCGTGCCGGTCCGGCGGCGCTCGAGGCGCAGCCAGTCGAGCAGCGTCTGGGTCGGATCGCTGGACGCGATCTCGACCAGCTCATCGCCGTAGAGGAAGCGCACTATCTCACGCATGGCGGCCCGGCCGCTCACAGATCCAAATCATGCCTCCAGATTAGGCATGTTCGACGCTTGGCCGAAAGCTTTGATTTGGTGCAGATATGACGTGATTTTGAGCCGGAGCRCGAGCCTGTGAACGAAGACCGTCGCCTTCGCGCCCTGCGTGGCCGCCTGCTCTGGTTCGTCGGCGATCCCGAGACCTCCGGCGACGCGGCGCATCGCTTCATCGGGGATGGCCTGGTCGTCATCGCCGACGGACTGATCAAGGCCGTCGGCGCCGCATCGGAGCTGCTGCCGACGCTGCCGGAAGAGGCGGAAATCGTCGATCACCGGCCGAACCTGATCATGCCGGGCTTCATCGACGCGCATCTGCACATGCCGCAGACCCAGGTGATCGCCTCCTATGGTGCGCAGCTGATGGAGTGGCTGAACAAATACACCTTCGTCGARGAGCAGAAGCTGGCGCAGCAGGGACATCCGGAGAAGCTGACGCGGTTCCTGCTGGACGAGTTGCTGGCGAGCGGCACCACCACGGCGGCCGTCTACTGCTCCGTTCACCGTCAATCGGCCGAAGCCTTCTTCGCCGAATCGGAGCGCCGCAACACGCGGATGATTGCCGGCAAGGTGATGATGGACCGCAACGCCCCGGCGGCGCTGACCGATACGGCCGAGAGCAGCTATGCCGACAGCAAGGCCCTGATCGAGCGCTGGCACGGCAGGGGACGCCAGCTCTATGCGATCACGCCGCGCTTTGCGGTGACCTCGACACCGGAGCAGCTGGCCGCTGCCGGGCGACTCGCCTCTGAACATCCGGACTGCTTCGTCCAGACCCATATCAACGAGAACCAGGCCGAGATCTCGTTGGCCTGCCAGCTCTATCCGGATGCCGATGATTATGCCGGCATCTATCGGGATTACGGCCTGCTCGGCCGCAAGAGCCTGTTGGGCCACTGCATCCACATGACCAAGCATGAATGGCGTGCTTTTGCCGAGGCCGGAGCTGTCGCCGTGTTCTGTCCGACGTCGAACCTCTTCCTCGGTTCAGGCCTGTTCGACTGGGCCCGGGCGAAGCGGGAAGGCGTACGGGTTGCGGTCGCGACCGATATCGGCGGCGGCACCAGCTACTCGATGTTGCGGACCATGGCCGAGGCCTACAAGGTGCTGCAGCTGCAGGGCCAGTCGCTTTCCGCGTTCGCGGCGCTCCATGCCATCACGCGCGGCAATGCGGTGGCGTTGGGGCTCGATCATCTCATCGGCTCGCTCGAGCCCGGCCGCGAGGCGGATGTCGTGGTGCTCGACCCGGCAGCGACGCGGGCCATGGCGCACCGGTTGGAAACGGCGCGCGATCTCGCCGAGGAACTCTTCGTGCTCGTCACGCTGGGTGACGAGCGCAATGTCGCCGCGACCTATGTCGCGGGGGAGCGTGTGGGCGATCAGCCCAGCACGCCGCCCTTCCTGGCGAAGTCGATATAGATTTCGCGCAGGCGGATCGCGGTTGGGCCCGGCGCGCCATTGTGGATCGTATGGCCGTCGATCGAGACCACCGGCATCACGAAGCTGTTGGCCGAGGTGATGAAGGCCTCCTCGGCATCGAGCGCCTCATCCAGCGTGAACGTGCGTTCCTCGAAGGTGAAGCCGGTTTCGGCGAGGAAAGCCAGAACAGCCTTGCGGGTGATGCCCGGCAGGACCTTGTTCGAGAGCGGCCGCGAGATCAGCGTCTTGCCCTTGACGATCCAGGCGGTCGAGGACGCACCTTCGGTGACGACGCCATCTTCCACCAGCCAGGCTTCCTGCGCGCCGCTTTCGGCGGCGAACTGCTTGGCCAGCACCGGCCCGAGCAGGTTGACGCTCTTGATGTCCCGGCGGGCCCAGCGCAGGTCCGGGCAGGAGACGACCTTGATGCCGGTCTTGGCGGCGGGGGCCTCGCTCAGGTTGCGGGCCTGCGAGAACATCACCAGGGT
>NZ_JBFTRC010000030.1:0-38616 GCF_056399325.1 Allobosea sp. 01N443 | reverse complement strand
CTTCTGTTTCATGCTACAAGCGGTGCATTGGCGAGATCAACATCTTCCCGGATTTGATGGTCTGGCCGCCCCCAGGCCGACGAGCTGCCTACAGGAGATATTCATGACCGATCTGGCCGAGACAGGATCGCGGATTGGTCAGGAGCGGGCCAATCGGCTCGCCATCGACGGTGGTGTTCCGGTCCGGCGCGAGCCGCTGCCCTGGGAACTGCCTGGGGTCCACTGGATCGGCGAAGAAGAGCGCGAACTGGTCGATCGCGTCGTGCGCGCGCGCAGCCCATTCCGCTTCTACGGCCCCGATCCGCAGCATATGGTCGAGACCCTGGAGCGCGAATGGTGTGAAGCCTTCGGACATCGCCACGCGCTCGGGGTGTCGTCGGGGACGGCGGCTCTGACGATTGCGCTGTCGGCGCTTGGGGTCGGCCCGGGCGACGAGGTCTTCGTGCCCGGCTATCTCTGGGTGAGCTGCCTCTCGGCCGTGGTGCGGGTCGGCGCCATTCCCCGCCTGGTCGATATCGACGAGACCTTCTGCATCGATCCCGAAGATCTCCGGCGCAAGATCGGGCCCCAGAGCCGCGCGGTGCTGTGCGTGCATATGAGCGGAGCGCCAGGCCGCATCACCGAGATCGCGGAGATCTGTCGCGCCCATGGCCTGGGGCTGGTCGAGGATTGCGCCCAGGCGGCCGGCGCGCATGTCGGCGGGCTGGCGGTCGGGCGCTTCGGCGATATCGGCATCTTCAGCTTCCAACTGAACAAGAACATGACCTCTGGCGATGGCGGGATGATCGTCGCCGAAGATGATGCGCTGTTCCGGCGTATCGCGGCACTGCACGACCTCGGCTATCCCCGAAACGAGAAGGGCCGGCTCGACGCCTCCGACGAGGCCTGCCAGCTCTGGGGCATGGGCGCGCGCATGTCGGAGCTCGCGGGCGCGATGGCGCTGGCGCAGATGCGCAAATTGTCGCGCATCACCGGCGCGATGCGGGGCTCGAAATGGCGCATTCGCCAGCAGCTTGCGGATCTGCGCGGCATCAGCTTCCGCCATATCCCGGACCCGGCCGGAGATACCGGTCCGTTCCTGCTGATGCTGCTGCCCGATGCCGACCTGGCGCGACGCTTCGTCGATGCGCTGCGCGCCGAGGGAATCGCCGGGCCGCCCGGCAGCCTCGCCTGCATCACCATGCAGGAATGGGGCATGCATTGGTATTTCAACATTCCAAGTCTGGTCCAGCGTCGGTCCAACAGCCGGGACGGCTTCCCCTGGACACACCCCGCCAATGCCTTCGCCGAAGCCTATGATTACCGCGTTGGGGCGTTGCCGCGATGCGACGATTTCCATGCGCGCGGCGCCTTGCTCGCCATCGGCTCGACGCTGACCGAAGCCGACGAAAGCGACATCGTCACTGCATTCCGCAAGGTGGCGAACGGCCTGCTGCCCTGATGCGCGCCATTCCAGATCAACCAAGGCCGAGATGATGATCTATTTCATAGCCGCCATCGCAGGCATTGCCGGATTCCTGTTCGGCTTCGACGAGGGTGTCATCGCCGGCGCGCTGCATCTTCTGCGCGGCGAATTCGCGATCAGCCCGTTCGACGAGGGGCTGATGACCGCTGCCGTCCCGCTCGGCGCGCTGGGCGGGGCGCTGCTGGCCGGGCGCACCACCGAAACCTATGGCCGTCGTGCCCTGCTGCTGGTCGCCGCGGTGCTGTTTGCTGCGGGGGCGCTGTTCTCAGCCGCGGCTGGCGCGGTCTGGATGCTGACGGCGTCGCGTCTGCTGCTCGGGCTGGCCGTCGGCATCGCAGCGATGGTGGCGCCGCTCTACATTTCCGAGAGTGCGCCCGCCGAAAAGCGCGGCATGCTCGTCTCGATCTATCAGCTGGCGATCACGCTCGGCATTCTCGGGGCCTATGTCGTCGACTTCGCGTTCGCGGAGTCCTGGCGGCTGATGTTCCTGATGGGGGTCCTGCCGGCGCTCGCTCTGCTGATCGGCATGTATCGCATGGGCGACACGCCGCGCTGGCTCGCCCTTAAGGGCCGCACCGAAGAGGCGCGTCTGGCGATCGCGCGGATTCGCGACCTTGCGCCTCAGGATCCCGCGGTCGATGCCGAACTGGCGAGCATCCGGCAGGCGGTGCAGCAGCGGACGAGGCCCGGCACCTGGGCGGACTTGCTCAGCCCGTCGGTTCGCCCAGCGCTGGTGGTCGGCATGGGGTTGTTCTTCCTGCAGCAGCTCAGCGGCATCAATGCCGTGATCTATTATGCGCCGACGGTCTTCAAGGAATCGGGTTTCAACTCGACCTCGACCCAGATCTTGGCGACGGTCGGGATCGGCATCGTCAATGTCGCGATGACCTTCGTCGGAATGTATCTGATCGACCGGATCGGACGGCGTCGGCTGCTTTTCATCGGCTTTGCCGGAACGGCCCTCAGCCTCGGCATGATCGCCATCGCAGCGGCGACCGACGCGGAGGCGCTGGATATCCTCGCGACGATTGGCCTCGTGCTCYATGTCGCGGCCTTCGCAGCCAGCATCGGTCCCTTGCCCTGGGTGATGATGTCCGAGATCTTCCCGCTCAAGGTCCGAAGTCTCGGCATGAGTGTGGCTTCGCTCGCCAACTGGGCCTTCAACTTCCTGGTCGTGTTCTCCTTCCCCATGCTCGTCAGCAGCTTCGGTCTTGGCGGGGTTTTCGCGGTCTATGCGCTGGTCTGCGCGGCCGGGCTGGTCTTCACCTATCTGCTGGTCCCGGAGACCAATGGTGTCTCGCTCGAAGAGATCGAACGGCATCTGGAATCGGGGCGGCCGTTCCGGACGCTTGATGCGGCCCCGGTTCGGGTCGTGACGGCATGAGCCTCATGCCGCCGGTTCTCGACAGACAGCCGCAGGAGCACGTCGATGCAGCCGGAGGGGCTGCCTCCCAAGATGCGGAGCGGTTGATGGCCGCACTGATCGGGCTCAGTCCGTATCGCGCGGTCCTGCTTCCGCTTCTGACCGACATCACGCGGATTGCACGAGCCAACCGGCAGATCGGGGCGGCGCTCGTAGCGGTCGAGCAGCGCGCCGATTTCGCGCATACAGGGCGGTTGCGCCGCGCCGATCTCGGTCCTGACCGGACCGCGCTCTTCGGCTTCCTCGAATATATCCGCTTCGCCTCGCCGGATTTCTTGCGCTCAGTCGGGGAATGGCCCGTGGGAGGCCTGCGTGACCGAGGCTGAATTCTGCGATGTCGTGGTCGTCGGCACCGGGGCCGGCGGCGGCATTCTCGCCCACAAGCTCGCCAAATCCGGCTTGCGCACCATCTCGCTCGAGCATGGCGCAATGCTGCCGGAGGATCATTTCAAGACGACACTGCCGCCCGGCGTGACCAGGGATTTCGGCATCGATCCGAGTACGACCTGGCCCAGCGATCCGCATGACAGCCTCTTCGTCCACCCGCTCTTTGCCGATGGTACTGTTGGCTCGACGGCACGGCCGAAGGAGGGGTTCCGGCATTTCCAGGTCCTCGCCGTCAACGGACTGCAGAATCTCTGGAACGGCGTCAGCGTCCGGTTTTCGGCGGATGACTTCAAATCCTGGCCGTTCTCCTATGCCGATCTGGCCCCGCATTACGGCGCCGTCGAGCGCCTGATCGCCGTCTGCGGCACGAAGGAGGGCCTGCCGGACCTGCCGGACGGCGACTATCTGCCACCGAAGCCGTTGCGCCCGGCCGACCGGCTGGTCGTCAACGCGGTCAAGTCGCTGAACGACGCGCATTCCCATGCCATCCCGAACCGCAAGGCGATCAACACCCGGGCTGGAACCCCGACATCCTGCATCTCGACGGGGATGTGTACCTCGGGCTGCCCGGTCGGCGCGGTCTATAAATTCTCGACGCGGCTGCTGCCGCAGATCGTTGACCTGCCGAACTACGAGCTGCGGACCCAGGCAAAGGTGGTTCGCCTGCTCCGCGATGGCAGCAGCCGGCGGATCGATGGGGTCGAGTATCTCGACCTGGCGACCGGCGAGCGGCGGCTTCTGCGTGCCGGCGTCGTCGTGCTGGCCGCGGGAGCGCTCGAGACGCCGCGCATCCTGTTCAATTCGGCCGATGACGCCGATCCCGCCGGCCTCGGCAACCGGCATGGGCGCGTCGGGGCAGGGCTGCAGGACAATCCCAAGGTCGTGCTTTCCACCTCCCTGCTGAAGCTCTGGGGCAAGCGCCGCGATTACGACCTCGGCTATGGCGATCTGCTGATCCTGCTGTCGCAAGGCAAGCTTGCGAGTGGCGCGCCCTTCCCCTTCATCGGCCATGCCATCCACAGCGCGCCTGACGTGCCGCATTATCTGACCGCGATGCGCGGCTTTCCGCCCTTCCTGAAGGAACGGCTCGCGCGGATGATGTTCCACAGCTACGTCACGCTGGGCCTGTTCTGCCAGGGCGAGGCGACGCCTGGAAACCGGGTGCGTCCGGGCCGGAGCGTCGATGCCTATGGCGTCCCGCAGGTCGAGGTCGATTTCACCATTCCTGCAGCGAGCCATCAGATGATGGACGCGATGACGGTCTGGGGCAGGCGCGTGCTGCGGCGGGCCTCCGCCACGATGATCTACGCCAGCCGCGACAACAGCGGCACCGGCATCCATTATGCCGGCACCACGGCCATTGCGCAGGATCCGCGACGCGGCGTTGTCGATGCCGACCTGAAGAGCCATGACATCGACAACCTCTATATCTGCGATGGCGGGGTCATTCCTGAGCTCCCCGACAAACACTTGACGCTGACGATCATGGCGCTGGCCGACAGACTGGCTGGCCATCTGGTCAAGGTCGCGAAGCAGCAGCAGGTCACGGCGTGACGCCCGAGGTCGTGGCGAGAGAAATCGGGGACAGGAGCTGCTGCTCCTCCGATCAGAATGAGGCTGCGCGGTGAGTAGGAGGGATGCGCTTGCGCTCTGCTCATCTTGTGCGCAGCCTCAAACGGAATGTCGCCCGGGTTGATTCATGCTCCGCACGATCGCGCTATTTGTCTTGCTGGCCCTGGTGCCAGGACTTGCGTTCGCGTCCCAGTGTCCCGCTGAACGCCCGATGCCGCTCGTGCCGGCCGACGCTGCCCTTTGCGCCGCGCTCGACCGGGATATCCGAAGGCCCGGCGCCTTTCCTCTCGATGTCTACCAGGAAAAGCTCGGCCGCTATCTCGGCGCCTTCTGCCACCGCAACCTTGCCGCGGGCTGGCGCGTCGACAAGATGGTTCGCGATACCGGGCCGTTCACCGCGACGCTGCGCAACGACAAGACCAGCGGCAATTACCATGGCACCCATGCACCGGTGGTCATCTGGTACTCGCCGGAAATGTTCGGCTGGCTGAAGGCCAACCGGACGCAGGCCCATGAGGGGACAGCGGAGCCCCCCGTGCCTGACGGGGCGATGATGATCAAGGAGATGTTCCCGGCGCCTGCCGCATTGTGCCGCGATGTCGATCCGCTGCGGCTGCTGCCGACGAGCGGTGCGGCCGTGATGGTGCGCGACGCGAAGGCCTCGCATGACGGCTGGTTCTGGGGCTGGTTCGGATGGAGCGACTGGAAGCCCGATTGGCCGGCGGGGCCCGGCAACGGCTACCCGAACATGGGTTTCGGTCAGTACTGCGTGAACTGCCATGCCAGCGCCAAGGCCAATTCGACCTTCGCGGACCTGAAGAACATCAAGGGAGAGCCCGGGCGCCCACTGGTCTTCCTGAGCCAGAACGCCTTCACCGACCGTTCCGCCCAAGCTCATGACGACCTGTCCGCGATGCTCAACCACCTGCGCATCGTGCAGGAATCCGACGACATCACGCTGCTCGGCGCTCCGGCCCGCGAAAGCCCTGCGCCCGAGTTCACCACTTTCTACGGCATCCCGTTTCCGCATCCGACCGCAGACAAGGTGATGCGGATGCCATCCCAGACCTATGACGTGGTCTGGGCCAGTGCGAACCGGCGCGAGGCCCAGCAGCAGTTCCTGACCTCGGACCAGTGCCTCGGCTGCCACGATGCCGGGTCGACCGGGTTGCATTTCGACATGACGCTGCCGGGGCCGGACGGCCGCTTCCTCAATCTTTCGCCCTATGGCACCTGGAGTTCGTCGCCCATGGGCCTGGCCGGACGCGACCCGGTCTTCTTCGCCCAGCTCGCAAGCGAGACGGAGACCTTCCATCCCGAAGCCGCCGAGCTCGTGCAGGACACCTGCCTCGGCTGCCACGGCGTGATGGGGCAGCGGCAGTTCAAGATCGACGAGAGAGCAAGGGGCAAGGGCTGCTCGCCGTTCCCGCGTGCCGCCGTCGCTGCCGTGCCCTGGCCCGCCGGCCATTCCGGCCTGGAGGCCCGGCACGGTGCGCTCGCCCGCGACGGCGTATCCTGCACAACTTGTCACGCCATGGCGCTGAGCGAGGCCGAACGGAGCCGGGTCAAGGCGCAGCCGCAGAACAGTTGCGTCGAGGAGCGCCAGGAACGGCTCAACCCGGAGAATACCGGCTTCGCCAGGACCTTCACCGGCAGCTTCCTGATGGGCGCTATGACCGAGATGAAGGGGCCATTCGAGGGCCCCAAGGCGAAGCCGATGGAGAATGCACTCGGCATGACGCCGCTGCAAAACCCCGCCATCAAGAGCTCGGAGGTTTGTGGCAGCTGCCACACGGTTCACCTGCCGGTGCTCGACAAGGGCAAGGTCATCGGACACACCTACGAGCAGACGACCTATGCGGAATGGGCGTTCAGCGATTTCCGTACCGGCCAGTCGCCCGACGGAGCGCTGCCATTCGGCGCCGGCAAGAGCCCCGAAACCTGCCAGGGCTGTCACATGCCCAGCCGCGATGCGGACGGACACCCGTATCGCAGCAAGATTGCCAGCATCCAGGAATATTCAAACTTCCCTCAGGCGGAGCACACCTTGCCGCCCGAGGAGATCGACCTGCCCGTGCGCTCCGGCTTCGCCAGCCATGTGCTGGTCGGTTTGAACTCGTTCCTGATCAAGATGGCGCAGCAGTTCCCGGAGCTGATGGGAATCCGGACGCAAGATCCGATGTTGACGAAGAAAGGGGTCGATCCGCTGCTCTTCACCGAGAAGGCGATCGACCACCAGGCTGCGGAACGCACCGCCGCGATCGCCGTCGAAAGCGTCAGGATGACTGAATCGGCGCTGGAGGCGTCGGTACGTGTCACCAACAAAACTGGGCACAAATTCCCGAGCGGCGTCGGCTTCCGGCGCGCATTCATCGCGTTCAAGGTGCTCGACGCCGGCGGCAAGGCGATCTGGGCTTCGGGGCGCACTGACGCACTCGGCGTCATCACCGACGGGATGGGCGCGCCCGTCGCCGGCGAAGTCTGGTGGAATGCGGATTGCTCGGCCAGACTCGATCCGCTCGCGCATCAGCCGCATCGGGAGGTGATCACCCGGCAGGATCAGGTCCAGATCTATCAGGAGCTGGTTTCGAGCCCCCCGCTGTCCGGGCCGGCCCAGTGTGGCATCGGCTCCCAGCCCGCGGGGCAGTTGACCACGAGCTTCCTGTCGATCTGCTCGAATGTGAAGGACAATCGCCTGCTGCCGAGGGGCTATCTCGGGCGCGATGACCGGGTGAAGCTCGCGGCCTCCCTCGGCGCCGGCTCGGAACTGGCTGACGAGGCCGGACCTGTGCAGGTCGGTGACGATCCCGACTATCGGGAGGGTGGCGGCGACGCGACGCTCTATCGCATCGCCCTGTCGGAGATCGACGGTAAGCCAGCTGCCATCGAGGCGACGCTCTTCTACCAGGCGATGCCGCCGTTCTACCTTCAGGACCGTTTCTGCACCTCGAAGAGCGAGGATACCAAGCGGCTGCATTTCATGGCCGGGCGTCTCAACCTCGCGGGGTCCCGATCCGAGGGCTGGAAGCTGCGCACGGTGACGACAGGGGCCGTTACCATTGCGGGCGGTGCTCAGCGGCAAGATTGAATGAAGCGGATCGGCTGCGGCGTGCGCCAGCGGGGTCTCTCGCCGCGGAGTTGGTTACCCCACTATCGGTCAGGGCGAGAATGGCATCGCTGACCTTGCTCTCCGCAAACCCGGACGTCGGGTTCTGTGGGGCACGCGGCACGAAGCCGCGCGTCTTCGCACTTCAAGACCAAGGCTTCCGGCGCGGCGGGTTCGGCTGTCGATGGGATTGGCCGTTCGGCCTGCCCTGGAACCACGGCCCTGGTTGGGCATAGTCGCCGCCTCACGCTGGATCGGTCCAACGCGAGGCGGCGTAAGCTCAATGCCGCTCCCCGGATGATGGAGCGGTCGTCAGGTCTTACCAGCCACGCTGCTGCTTGATCATCTGCTTTTGCGCCTCCTTCTGGTGACGCCAGTAGTCCTTCTGCGCTTCCTGCTGCATTTGATAGTAATCGCGGATGCGCTCCTTCCGGGACGTCGTGTCCCGGTAACGCTGCCAGTCGTAGTGATTGTCGTGAACGTAATTGTCCTGATCGCCCAGGAAATCGATGATCCCGCGAAACATGTCGCCGGCTGGCAAGATATGCCGCTGCTCGCTCATGGCCTGAGAGGGAGCAGTGACCGGGGCCGCGTAAGCCGCAGCGGCAGCCATGCTCAGGGCAAGGACCAACGAAGTCCGGGCCAGCTTGTGGGAGAGGGTGCTCATGGGCTCGTCCTTGGAATGGCGCGGAAGGGTTCAGGCCTATTGGCCAGGCTGGCGTGTGAAGACATGCGGCAGTTCCGGAGACAGCCAGCGGAGTTCGGCGATGCTGCCGGAACCGTCGCGCTCGAACCGGATCTGGGTGAAGGGAACATCGCCGGCGATGGCCACGATCGGCTCATAGCCAGCTGTCGCCATGAGGCGCGCCGAAAACAGGTTCGGATCATCCTTGCTGGATACGAGCAGAGCGACCGCGTCGGTCTTTTCGAGAGTCATCTGCAGTTTTCCGTCGACGGCGGCGACCGTCGCCGTGCCGAGAACCGGAGAGACATAGCTCCCGACAAGTACGCCGGCAGAGGGAGCAAGCGGCCCTGGGATGAAGGCGGCCGCCTGTTTGCGCTGCAGCTCACGGTTTGTCCGCATGGCGGCGGCGGCGAGTGCGATGTTGTCGACCTCGGGATTGCCGAGAACCCGGTCGTAAAACCATTGCGCGAGCGCATCCGCCATGGCCGCATTGCCGAGATTGGTCAGGATCACGATGCCGGTCCTGCCATCTGGCAGGAAGCCGGCATGGGCGCCGAAGCCCGGGGTTCCGCCATTATGCCAGATCACGCGCCCGTTTGGCGTGGCGTTGACGACCCAGCCGACGGCATAGCTGACGCGCTCGCTCATCGCGACGCGCGGTGTCCAGGTGACATCGAGGTTCTCCTCGGAGACCAGGGCCTTCTCTCCGAAAYGCCCGCGCCCGAGCTGCAGGCGCAGCCATTGGGCCATATCCTTGACATTGGAGTTGAAGGCGCCAGCGGGGCCGTACGCATAGGGGAAGGCAGCGTGGAACGGGATTGCGACCGGGCGCTCGGCAAATCTGTGGCCGGTGGCATGGTCGGCGGTTTGCGTGATGGCTTCCAGGGTGGCCGTCGTCGATGACATGCCAAGGGGATCAAGCAGCGTCCGCTTCACCGACTCGTACCAGCTTGGCGAGCCGTTCACCTTCGCCAGCACCTCGCCGGCGACCATGTGCGGGATGTTGAGATAGCCGAACTGCGAGCGGAAGATGCCCGTCTGCGGCGCGACGCGCAGAGACTGGATCAGCGTCTGCTTGTCAAAGCCGAGAAGGGTCAGGTCGTCATTGACGTAAGGGGTGAGGCCGGAGCGCTGCGCGGCGAGGTCGAGGATGCGGAAATCGCGCGAGATCCATGGATCGGCCAACTGGAAGGTGGGTATATGATCGATGACGGGATCGGCCCATTTCAGCCGGCCGGCATCCACCGCCTGGGCGAGCGACGTCGCGAGGAACGCCTTGGTCGTCGAGCCGATCTGGAAAATGGTGTCGGGCGTGACGCGGTCGGCCTTGTCGATCGTCTTGACGCCGAAGCCCTTGCTGTAGATGAGCCGGTCGTCGAAGACGATGCCGATGGCCATGCCAGGAACCGAGAACTCCTTCATCCCGGCAGCAGCCTGTTTCTCGAGGCCGGGCAGGAGCGCCTGAAGGCTTTCGCCTGTGATTTCCGCCTTGGAAGGATGAACGGCAGCGAGCGTGAAGAGCGCCGCAGCGACAAGACTACCGCAGTGTTTCATGGTTATCCACTTTCGGACAAAGTGCATTGACACGTCATTTGGTGCCAATATTTGGCATAAATGCCATGGAGGCTGGGAAGCAGGGATTTGGTGGTTTGAATCTAATGCCATGATGCTGATTTTTGTAAGAATTCAGAAGATGGTATTCGATCGATGATCCGCTCAAGTGATGTCAAATCTTTAAGTTTCGCTTCACAAAGGCCGGAGGACGAAGGCGCATTCAGGAAATCAACGATGCCGGAACCTAGTGCGACCGTTGCGGCATCGCCGCGATAGCCGAGCGCGGCCAATTCACTCTCGACCAGTGCCCCGTCCGCATCGAGATAGCCCGTGCGCGCGACCAGATCCTGGGCCTGGCCGCCATGCGCCCTCAGAAGCAGGATGCGGCAGGCGGCGGCCCGAGCGTCGGGATCATGCACTGCCGCGCCGCTGAGAATGCCGCCGATGAGATTGGCCGGCAGGGTGGGCAGGTTCAGCGCCAGAAGGAACAGCCGCTGCGTGTAGGAGCAGGCGAGGGCACTCTGTGCGGTACGGCCATCGCTCAGCAATTGCCCGCTCATGCGGACCTGACGGTTGAACAGGTTCTCGCTGTAGCTGATCTGCAGGCGCTGCATGGCATCGGCGTGGATTGCCACTGTCCCGATGATCAGCCGGCCCGCCTCGACGCGAGACCAGGCCGGTGAGATCGCGAGATAGACGCCCTCCAGCCAATGCTCGCCGGGGCGCAGCCCACTTCGCCCGGCTACCGACGATTCGACTACGGTCAGGGCGGGGGGCGAGCCCGACCGTAGGCCTGCCTCGCTCCGCAGCGCCGAGAGCGCGGTTTCCGGCACGGCGAACTGGGTGCTGATCGCGTCGTGAAACTCATCGAAGGAGGACGAGGCGAGGAACGGAGCGGTCAGCATGCCGCCGAGCACCCGCGCCCAATCCTCATAAACGCTGGATGCGCGGGGCACGGCCTTGCCGCTGAGCCATTTATAGGCGTTCTGGGGCACGAACAGCGTCGTCCGATTGCTGGCCGCAAAGCGCGCGCAAAGTTCCTTGTGGGTCGAGCAGCCAAGCGCCAGTGACGTCAGCCTCAGCTTCAGGGCGAGGTGACGCGAGGCTGAGACAACCGGTGGCTGGCTATCCATGTCCGCCGGCCGTGTCGCGCTGCCATCCAGTCTGAATTGCTTCACCGCGCTCCCCAACGGTTGCTCTGGACGACAGGCCGAAACTGGCGACCAAGCTCCAAGAAGGCGACGCCTGTGCGCTGCCCGTCAGGAGGCCGGCCGCCGCGGTCCTTGGAAACGGTGGATCTATGATTGAAGCTAAGTTGAAATCGCGGGCGAGCACCATGACCGTGCATCTCAACTTGATGACCGTCCGTCCAAGGCCGCCGACAGCCCTCGCTCCGCCCGAACTTGCCGTCTACAACGATCGGAGCGGACTGATCGGTCGGGGGCGAGCCAATCTGGCTTGGAGGATGACGGTCATCCCGCCGGCAACGGCGATGCGGTCTTCAGGAAATCCACTCCCCTTGTGGCTTCGGCCCACGCTTTCAGCGCAGTCGGAACCTAGAGAAATGGAACAGGGTGTTCGGGAGCCAGTTTGGCGGCGATGAGAGCGACCGTCGCATCGGCAAGATTGGGAGCGCGTCCACTCCAATCCTCGACAGAGGCGCGGGTGAAGGTGACCGCCACGGCAATGGTTATACGCCCGATTCTCGAGCGCTCCTGCGGTAAGGTTCCGACGGCAGAGGCGTAGCCACCGAAAAGAGGGGTTTGAAACACCCAGTCGCCGCGCAGCATGGCGCCGAGCCCATAGTTGAAGCGCTTTGTCAGACTATGGCAGGTTGGGCAGCCTTCGAGCGGCACACCGAAGCCGATCAGGCGTGGCTCTATCATCTGCTTCAGCGATTGCGCGGAGAGAAAGCCAGCGCTTCCGACGATCGTGTCGAAGCTGCGGGCCATGTCGTCAATCGTCG
The DNA here is from genome assembly GCF_056399325.1 of Allobosea sp. 01N443. Taxonomy (NCBI): domain Bacteria; kingdom Pseudomonadati; phylum Pseudomonadota; class Alphaproteobacteria; order Hyphomicrobiales; family Alloboseaceae; genus Allobosea; species Allobosea sp. 01N443. Next base: position 26,458 of record NZ_JBFTRC010000030.1, on the reverse strand, counting down.
TGACCTGGATCGCACCGGCAGGCAACGTCCATGACGGATTCCAGTAGGTCGCGTCCTCCCACACGCCGCGCTCTGCCGTGAAGGCGTGGATGGCGGGTTCTGGGATCGTCGCGTTGTCGAATCCGAAGGTGCCGCCAAGTTTGAGTGGTGTCAGGATGTACTCGTCCATCAGGCGATGCATCGGCTTGCCCGTGGCCGCCTCGAGAACCTGCCCGAGAATGACGTACCCGCTATGGGAATAGTCCCAGTTTTCTCCGGGGGCAAAGCGCCTCGCCTGGGACAGGCTTACCGCGATGAGATCCTGCGGCTTCCACGTCCTGAAGGGATCCTCGATGAATGGCTTCACGAATTTTTCGTCATTGGCGACATGATCGGGATACCCGGCCGTCATGTTCGCCAGCATACGGATGGTCGCCTTGCCTGAGGCGGGCAGATCAGGGAGCCAGCGCGAGATGGGCATGTCGAGATCGACGATGCCTTCCTCCGCGAGTCTCAAGGCAAGCGCTGCAATATATGTGAGGGCCACGGCCCCGTTGCGGAAACGCCCATCTATCTTCGCCGGCACGCCGGTCATCGCTTCGCCAAGCGCGAGGCTCGTCACGTCCTTGCCGTCGATGCGCACCTGCAAGAGAAGCGAATTCAGGTGGTGCTTTTCGAACTGCGCAGAAGCGATTGAGCGGATCTCTTCCAGGCTCCTTAGGTCGAGTTCCTGCGCCTGCGCGATTGGCCATGATGCGCCGACGCAGCCCATGAATATGACAGCGAGCCTAGCCGCAAAGAACATTTGGCGCCCCAAAAGCTGAGGGTTGCGAAGGCAATGGTCGCGAGAAGGACGTCGCCAGGATCATCGCCGAACGGATATCGCGGAGCTGACGATGGCGAGCTTTGGGGCATGCCGCAGTCGCTACGGGCGTGGGACAAGGGGAAACTTCGATTGAAACTAAGGGGATATCGTTGCCAGGCACCATGACCGTACATCCCAACTTGATGACCGCGCGTCCGGGATCGCCGCCTGTTCCTGCGCCCGAGCGGCCTTACCCCTGCAGCGATCGGAACCGGACTGATCGGGTGGAGGTGCCGAGAGTTGGGATGGGCTCTGAATGCACGAAGCCGACCTGATCTGCCTCTTGAAACGTCCTCGGTGCACCGGCCAAATCGGCCGGCCTGCGTGCATGCTGGAGTAAGGGCTCTCCAAGGTCGATCTCGACACGTTCGGCGAGGCTGCCTGGAATGCAGCCAGTGAGGCGAAGCCGAAGTTCTGCTTCGGAAGGCCCTCGTTTGCGTCGCAAGCCGTCGCTGCCTAACCTCCGTGGCCGAGCGTTTGCCGTGTGGGCTCGCTGATCCAGTCAGGGATGCCGAATGCCGCGCCGGAGAGCCCGTTCAATGTCACCTCAGTGCGTCCTCCTCCTGATGATCGGCCTTGTTGCCTCATCAGGCTCAGCGCTTGCGGAGAGCGGCGATGTCTCAGGCGTGGTCAACGTCGACGGCAGCCGCAAGATGTACCTCGGATGTCGTGGCATGGGGGCTCCTGCCGTCGTCATCGTGGCAGGCGCGAGAGCCTCCGCCGCTGATTGGACCCAGTCCGAGCCAGGCAAGGTGAACGTCTTTTCCGCAGTGGCGGGGTTCACGCGGGTCTGCGCCTACGACCGGCCGGGAACTCCGGTCGGCGAAGCGCCGAGCCGCACCGACCCGGTCTCGCAGCCGGTCACCGCGCGGGCAGCAGTCGCCGATCTGCATGCGCTGGTGACCGCTGCCGGCATCGCGACGCCTTTCGTGGTCGTCGGGCATTCCTATGGCGGCCTCGTTAGCCGGCTCTATGCGATGACCTATCCCGACGAGGTGAATGGGATGGTGCTCGTCGATGCCTTGTCAGAGGGGCTTCGGGCAGCGCAGGCCCCTCGTGAATGGGCGATCCAACGCGTGCTGCTCGATGGCGACCTGACTGAAGCCCTCAAAGTCTATCCGGCGATCGAGCGAGTCGATGCGAATCTCAGCTTCGATCGACTGCTCGCTGCCGAGCCGCTCCGACCGATGCCTTTGACCGTGCTGAGCGCGGATCACCCCTGGGGACCGCTCGTCCCGGGGCTTATCGCCGATGGCCGGCTGCCTGCCGACATTCCTTCCGATTTCGGCTACGTCACCGACAGGGCGCAGAGGGAGGCGCAGGCAAAGCTCGCTGCACTCGTGCCGGGCGCCAGGCATGTCACGAACACCGACAGCGGCCACGAGATCCACAAGGAACGGCCGCAGCTCGTGATCGACGCCATCCGCGACGTTGTCGACGCCGCGCGTGACGGCAAGGCCAGCCGGGCGCCGTAACGCCAGCATGCGCCGCCGCGTTTCATGGGAACTTCGCTGAAGGCCTACACGCGAGAGACTGCACGTCGCGAACCCGACGAGAGTGTGCCAAGGATCGGCCGGTAAGGTCGACAGAGGGGAAGCTCAATCTGGATAGCAGCACGAGAGGTCGTGATAGGGTTCGGTTCTCGTTGAAAAAATAATGCAATTCGGCTAGGGCTGCGGCGCACGGAGTCGTCTTGATGAATGAGCGTTCGCTTCCCCGCCAGACATCGCGGAAGCCCAGCAATCTCCATACCGCTCTCGCGAAGCGAATTCTGGCCTGCGCCGCCGAGAAGCAGTGGTCGGCCGGCTTCCACCTGCGGGAGGCCGAGATTGCCCGAGCTTTCGAGGTTTCACGTACTCCGGTGCGGGCCGCGCTCGGCCTGCTGGCGGAGCAGGGCGCAGTCGAAGCGCGCGCGAACCAGGGCTTTTTTCTTGCGCGGGACGGCAAGGATCTCGAGGCCGCAGAGCGCTCCCTGCCGAGCGCGCGCGACGAGGACATCATTCATGCCATCCTGCGGGATCGCGAGGCTGGCCGCCTGCCCGAGAACCTCATCGAAACCGACCTCCTGCAGACCTATCAGATCGGCCGGAGCGCGCTCGGCAAGGTTCTGCTGCGGCTTGCGGAGGATGGGCTGATCAAGCGGCGCCGCGGTCACGGCTGGAGCTTCGTACCGTCGCTCGCTTCGCCTGAGGCGCGGGAGGAAAGCTATCGCTTCCGCATGATGATCGAATGCATGGGGCTGTGCGAGCCGAGCTTTCGGGTCAACAAGCCGGCCTTTGCCCGAAGCCGGGCAGCGCATGATGCTTTCATCGCCGATCTCGACCATACGCCGTCCGCAGAGCGCTTCTTCGAGGTCAATGCCGGCTTTCACGGCATGCTCGCCGCCTGCTCCGGCAATCGCTTCGTCGTCCAGGCGATGGAGGCGCAGAACTCCCTGCGGCGCCTGACCGAGTACGCCGATTACGGCGGCCTCGATCGGGAGGCGTTGCTGCGATCCTGCCGGGAACACCTGGCGATCTTGGATGCGCTCGAGCAGGGCGACACGAACTGGGCGGCGACCCTGATGCGCCAGCATCTGACGCGCGCGCCGCGCTGAGCCGGTCTTTCCTTCCCCGCGGCTGAGCCGAAGGCGTCACGCCTTTGCATTCGTGAGATTCGGTTGGCCCGAGCGCGGCCATCATGCTTGCTTGACATTGTATTATTTTTGCAAAAAGATCAAAACAACATCCAGCGTTCCCGAGGTTCAATCTTGCTCGCTTCTGCCGCCACCCGCCCGAATGACCTCGATGCCCATTGGATGCCGTTCACGGCCAATCGGCGTTTCAAGAGTGATCCGCGCCTCTTCGTCGGAGCCGAGGGCAATTATTACCTGACGGCTGACGGGCGCCGGATCCTCGACGGCATGGCGGGACTCTGGTGCGTGAATGCCGGACATGGCCATCCGCGGATCAAGGAGGCGATCAAGGCCCAGGTCGACAGGCTCGACTACGTCTCCTGTTTCCAGATGGGGCATCCCGACGCCTTCACGCTGGCGAGTCGCATCGCCAACATGATGCCGAAGGGGCTCGACCATGTCTTCTTCTCCAATTCGGGCTCGGAAGCGGTCGACACCGCGCTCAAGATCGCGCTGGCCTATCACCGCCAGCGCGGCGAGGCAGGGCGTACCCGCCTGATCGGCCGGGCGCGCGGCTATCACGGCATGGGCTTCGGCGGGCTCTCGGTCGCCGGCATCAGCCGGCATCGCCGCGATTTCGGGCCCCTCCTGCCGGGTGTCGCCCATCTCCCGCACACGCTGGACCTGGCCAGGAATGCCTTCTCGCGAGGCGAGCCCGATCACGGCGCTGATCTCGCCGAGGATCTCGAGCGGCTCGTGCAGATCCATGATGCGTCAACGATCGCGGCTGTCATCGTCGAACCGGTTGCGGGCTCGACCGGCGTGCTGCCGCCGCCCTAGGGCTATCTCAGGCGCCTGCGCGAGATCTGCGACAAGCACGRCATCCTGCTGATCTTCGACGAAGTGATCTCGGGCTTCGGGCGGCTCGGCGCCTCCTGCGCCGCCGAAGCCTTCGGCGTCATTCCCGACATGATCACCTGCGCCAAGGGGCTGACCAATGGCGCCGTGCCGATGGGGGCGACCATTGTCGGGCCGCATATTTACGAGGCCTTCATGACCGGGCCGGAAGGCAGCATCGAGCTCTTCCACGGCTATACATATTCGGGGCACCCGCTCGCCTGCGCCGCGGGCCTGGCCACCCTGCAGGTCTATGAAGAGGAAGGGCTGTTCGAACGCGCGCGGYGGATCGCGCGCCACTGGGAGGATGCGGCGCATGCCCTGAAGGGCGCGCCGCACGTCATCGATATCCGCACTATCGGTCTCGTGGCCGCGATCGAGTTTGAACCGCGGCCTGGCGGAGCGGGGCAGCGCAGTTCGGAATGCGCCGAGGCTTGTTTCCAGGACGGTGTCCTCGTCCGCGCCGGCGCCGACCTGCTGGTGCTGTCGCCGCCGCTGACGATCGAACCCGACGAGATCGACCGCCTCTTCGCCAGCATCCGCAAGGCGCTCGCAACCATCGCCTGATCCGGCCCATCCCCGTTTGAAGAGGTTGCGCGACGTGAGCGCCTATCCCGAGATTACCCTGCATATCGGCGGCGCGGCTCGCGCGGGCTCCGGCGCCCAGATCGAGATCCATGATCCTGCGTCCGGCGACATCCTGGCCACGGCGCGCCTGGCATCGGCAGCCGATCTCGACGACGCGCTGAAGGCTGCCGAGGCGGGCTTTTCTGCCTGGCGCGCGGTCTCGGTCTTCGAACGCTGCCGTATCCTGCGTCGCGTCGGCGAATTGCTGCGGGCGCGTCAGGACGCCATTGGCGAGGTGATGACGCGTGAGCAGGGCAAGCCTCTCGCCGAGGCGCGCGGCGAGGTGGCCGCATCTGCCGAGGTCTTCGACTGGTATGCGGAGGAAGGGCGACGCGCCTATGGTCGGGTCGTTCCAAGCCGCACGGCCGGCGCCCGGATGATCGTGGTGCGGGAGCCGATCGGCCCCGTTGCCGCCTTCGCGCCCTGGAATTTTCCGGCGCTGACGCCGGCGCGCAAGATCGCCGGTGCGCTGGGTGCCGGCTGTTCGATCATCATCAAGCCGTCGGAAGAAACCCCGGCGACCTGCCTTGCCCTGGTCGAGGCCTGCGTCGAGGCGGGCGTGCCGGCGGGCGCGATCAACCTCGTCCTGGGAGATCCGCCAACGGTCTCGCGGCATCTCGTCGGCTCAGCAGTGATCCGAAAGGTCTMGTTCACCGGTTCCACGGCGGGTGGGCGTGCGGTTGCAGCCCTGGCCGCCCAGGGGCCCAAGCGCGCGACACTGGAACTCGGCGGCCACGCCCCCGTCCTGGTGTTCGATGATGTCGATGTCGAGGCGGTGGCTGCGCTCGGCGCCCAGCGAAAATTCCGCAATGCCGGCCAGGTCTGCGTCGCGCCGACACGGTTCTATGTCCACGAGGCGGTGCATGATCGCTTCGTCACCGCCTTCGCCTTGGCCGCCCAGCGGATCAAGGTCGGCAATGGCCTCGACCAGGGCATCGGCATGGGGCCGCTTGCCAATGCCAGGCGGTTGGAAGCGGTGCATGGATTGATCGAGGATGCCCAGCGCCATGGCGCCAGGCTTGTCTGCGGCGGTGAGCGCATCGGCAATCGTGGCTTCTTCTACGCGCCGACCGTTCTCGCCGATGTGCCGGAGGCTGCGGCGATCATGAGCGAGGAGCCCTTCGGACCGGTGGCTCCGATCGCCCGCTTCCGCKATCTGGACGAGGTCATCAGTCGTGCCAACGGCCTGCCGGTCGGGCTCGCCGCCTACGCATTCACAGGCTCCTGCTTACGGGCCCTGGCGCTCGGCGAACGGATCGAGGCCGGGATGGTCGGCATCAACCGCTTCGAGATCGCTGCGGCGGAAACCCCATTCGGCGGGGTCAAGGACAGCGGCGACGGCCGCGAGGGCGGCACCGAGGGGCTCGACGCCTATCTTGTCACCAAGACGATCAGCCAAGCCTGAGACGACCGGAGAAAGACGACCTATGACGCGCAACGGACATGGCGAGAAGCTCTCCTATTACCAGCTCGGACGGACGGCGATCTTTGCCTGCCAGGCCGACCAGCGCTTCTCCTATTGCTGCTATATTCCCGAGGGCTATGAGGAGAACGGCACGAAGCGCTATCCGCTGGCCGTTCTGATCCATGGCAGCACCCGCACGGTCGACAGCCTGCGCGACCAGTTCATCGATTTCGCCGAAGCCAACCAATGCGTCGTCCTGGTGCCGCTCTTTCCCTGCGGGATCGGGGAGCCGGGTGACACGCATAACTACAAGCGCATCCTCTATCGCGGCATCCGTTACGACCTCCTGGTCCTGGCGATGATCGAGGAGATCGGCGAACTCTATCGCCTCGACGCCGAGAAGGTGCTGATGCACGGCTTCTCCGGCGGCGGGCAGTTCGTGCACCGCTTCTTCTATCTGCACCCGGAGCGACTGCTGGGGGTTTCGATCGGCGCTCCCGGCGTCGTGACGCTGCCGAACCCGGACAAGCCGTGGTGGCTCGGGACAGGCGATCTGAAGAGCATCTTCGGACGTGAACTTGATCTGTCCGAGATGCGGAAGGTCGCGGTCCAGATGGTCATCGGCGGCGATGACATCGAGACCTGGGACGTCACCGTCGCTCCCAGTTCCTCGAACTGGATGGAGGGCATCAACGAGACCGGCGTGACGCGGGTCGATCGCCTGCGCTCGCTGGAGCGCGCCTTCCTGAGCCTCGATATCCCGGTGCGCTTCGATGTCGTGCCCGGCGTCGAGCATATCGGACATCTCGTGCACCCCCCGGTGAAGGAGTTCTTCGCCAGCGCGCTTGCCCAACGGCAAAACCTCTAGCGGGGGCAGGGCGCGGCGATCTGCCAGCCATTTGGGCGGTGACACCGGAAAACCGGGCGCCGCTCGTGAACGAAAGGGAGAGATCATGAAGGTTGCATGGCTTGCGGCCCTGGCCGCGCTCGCCTGCCCGATGCAGGCGCTCGCTCAGGTCCCGAAGCAGGGTGGCGAGCTGCGCATCGCGCTCTCCACCGATATCACGAGCAGCGAGCCGGGTGTTCGGCGCAGCGGCGACAGCGACACCATCCTCCATCATGTGCTCGAGGCTCTGGTCGCCTATCGCGAAGACCTGACCATCGCGCCGTTGCTGGCCGAGTCCTACACGGTCGGCGATGGCGGCCGCAGCTACAGCTTCACCCTGCGCGACGGCATCACCTTCCATAACGGTGCGCCGATGTCCTCGGCGGACGTGAAATGGAGCTGGGACCGAATGCTGGACCCGGCGACGAAATGGCAGTGCCGGGGTTGGTATGACGGTTCGCAGGACGCGAAGATCGAGGCGATCGAGACGCCCGATGCCCGCACGGTGGTCTTCAGGCTCGCCGCGCCGTCGGCGCTCTTCCTGCACTATGTCGCCAATGTCCAATGCCTGACCGGCATCCTGCACAAGGATTCGGTCGGGCCGAACGGCGAGTGGCGTCAGCCGGTCGGCACGGGCCCCTTCACCTTCGCCGAGTGGCGCAAGAACTCGTTCATCCTCCTCAAGAAATTTGCCGGCTACCGACCGCGTTCCGAGCCGATGAGCGGCTATGCCGGCGCGCGCCTCGCCCATGTCGATCAGGTGCGCTGGATGGTGGTGCCCGACGATGCCACGCGCAGGACGGCCTTGCGGGCAGGCCAGATCGACTGGATCGTCACCGATGTTTCGGATGTGGTCGAGCTGAGGGCGGCCAAGGGCGTCAGGGTCTCGACCGCACAGGGGCTGAGCTGGAACGTGCTGCTCGTCCAGACACGCGATCCGCTCTTCGCCGATATTCGCGTCAGACGCGCGCTAGCCCATGCTATCGATCTCAAGACGCTGGTGGAAACCAGGACGGACGGGCTCGGCAAGCCCAATCCCTCGGCCATCCCGGACTCGAGTTCGGCCCACACGGCCGTCCACGGCAAGGGTTATGCCTACGACCCCGATCTCGCCCGCAGGCTGCTGAAGGAGGCCGGATATGACGGGCGGCCGATCAAGCTGCAGACGTCGCAGAAGCTCGCCCATCTCTACGATACCGCCATCATTCTCCAGTCGATGCTCAAGCAGGCGGGCTTCAATGTCGATCTCGAGGTGCTGGAATGGGCAACCCAGCTCGACCGCTACAGCAAGGGCAATTTCCAGCTTCAGTCCTTCCGCTTCACGGCACGGCTCGAACCTTCGCTGAACTACAAGACGATCGTCGGCTCCAAGGATGTCGATCCTGACAACCAGTGGGAGGACCCGCATGCGATCGCGCTGCTGTCCTCGTCGACGGCGGAGCTCGATCCCGGCCGACGCCAGGCGATCTTCGACGAACTGCACCTGCGCATGATCGACCAGGCACCGATCGTCAGCCTCTACAACACCCCCCTCGTCGAAGCCTCGAGCGACCGCGTCGACGGCATCGGCGTCACCGGCTTCGGCAAGATGCGCGCCTGGGGCGTGTGGATCACCCGTTAGCAGGAGCAAGCCAATGACGACCTCGCCCTTTCCCTTCGTCTCCATCTCCGGTGCCCCGCGCGAGCGCGGCCGGCAATATGGCGAGGCCGCCAGGGAGCGCGTGCGCCGGAGCGTCGGGCTCTATGGCGACCAGCTCGCGGAGTTCGGCTACTCGGCCGCGGCCCAGTCCGAACTGATCACGGCGTTCGCGGGCGAGATCGAGGCCTTCGGAGCCCATTACATCGAGGAGATGCGCGGGATAGCCGAAGGGGCTGGCGTCACGCTCGAAGACATCGTGATAGTCAATGCCAGGACCGAGGTCATCGCCAAGGCCCGCATCGAACGGAGCAGGCCGCAGCGGGAACAAGACGAAGCCGATGATGGCTGCACCGGTCTCGTGGTCATGCCGGAGCGCAGCCTGTCGGGGCGGCTGATCCACGCCCAGAACTGGGACTGGCGCGCCGAATGCGCGGAGACGGCGATCGTGCTGCGGGTGCGCCCCGATAACGGCCCGGATTTCCTGACCTTCGTCGAGGCCGGGGGGCTTGCCCGTTCCGGCATGAATGCGGCTGGGCTCGCCATCACCGCCAATTATCTCGACAGCGACCGCGACTATCGCCAGCAGGGGGTGCCGCTTGCCTTGATCCGCCGCAAGGTGCTCGAGCAATCCCATCTCGCTTTCGCGATCAGGGCCGTCGCGACGACGCAGAAGACCTGCTCGAACAACATGATCCTGTCGAGCGCAGAGGGGTTTGCGGTCAATTACGAATGCGCCCCGGACGAGGCTTTCGCGATCTATCCGAGCGACGGGCTGATCGTGCACGCCAATCACTGGGTCAGTCCCATTGCGCTCGGCAAGCTCAGGGATACCGGTCTCATCAACGTGCCGGACAGCGTCTACCGCGACTGGCGTGTGCGCCGATTGCTGGATCAGAGCGGTGGCACCCTGTCCGCCGCCGAGGTTAAGGCTGCGCTCTTCGACGATTTCGCCACGCCCTACAGCGTCTGCCGGCCACCGCGGCCCGGCCTGCGCGACGCTCACCTCTCGGCGACCGTCGCGATGGTGGTGATGGAGCCGGCGAGCGGCGTGATGGAGGTGGCTGCTCTTCCCGCCCTCGATCGCCGCTTCACCCAATACAGCCTCGCCGACGAGCCGAAGATGCTCGCGGCCTGACATTTCTATCCACGGGAGGAATGAATGAGAATGCGTTTCACGGCACTCGCATTGATGATGGGTGCTGCCTGTTTTCAGGCGTCGACGGCTGAGGCCGACACTCTGCGCGTGCGTCTCAATGCCGATATCCGGAGCGTCAATCCCGGGGTGAACCGGGACGACACGACGGATGGCGTGGTGCTTCACATGGTCGAGGGCCTCGTCGGCTACTCCGCCAACGGCACCCCGAAGCCGCTGCTCGCAGACAGCATCGAGGTGTCTCCGGATGGGCTGACCTATACGCTCAGGCTGCGCAAGGGCGTGAAGTTCCACGATGGCACGACGCTGACATCCGCGGATGTCGTCTGGAACTGGCAGCGCTACATGGACCCGAAGACGGGCTGGCTCTGCACGGGAGAGTACAACGGATCGGACATACTCAAGGTCGAGATCGCCGCTCCCGATGCGGACACCGTCGTCTTCACCCTGAACCGGCCGAGTTCTGTCTTTCTCGCGGGCATCGCGCGGAACCAGTGCGGGCAGACTGCGATCATCGCCCGCTCGTCCTTCAACCCTGACGGCTCGTTCAAGGCGCCGGTCGGGACCGGGCCATTCAAGTTCGGGGAATGGAAGCGCGGTGAATATGTCCGCCTTGACAGGTTCGACGGCTATACCGATCGCGGCGGCGAGCCGGATGGTTATGTCGGGGGCAAGCGCGCGCTCGTCGATACCGTCAATTTCATGGTGATCCCCGACAACGCCACGGCCAAGGCCGCGCTGCTGCGTGGCAATATCGACATCCTGCCTTCGCTGGCGGCAGCCGATATTCCAGAGCTGAAGGCGCGGCCGGAGATCAAGGTCTCGTCCTCGCCGACCATGATGCTCAACACGATCCTGCTGCAGACCCGCGATCCGCTGCTGGCCAACGTCAAGATGCGTCAGGCCATCGCCGCCGCGATCGACACGCGCGAACTCGTCAAGGCCGTATCGGAGGGGCTGGGGCAACCAAACGCTTCGGTCGTCCCGACGGAATCGCGCTTCGACTCGAAGGAGCAGGCCCGCCTCCATAGCTATGACCCGGCCAAGGCTGCCCGCCTGCTGAAGGAGGCGGGTTATGCCGGCCAGCCGATCGTGCTGATGGCGAACAAGAACGAGCGCGACACTTATGAGAGCGCTGTCATCGCCCAGGCGATGCTGCAATCGGCCGGAATCAACGCGACGCTCGAGGTGCTGGAATGGGCGACGCAGCTCGATCGTTACAGCAAGGGCAACTACCAGATGCAGTCCTTCTCCTATTCGGCCCGCTATGACCCCGCCCTGGCCTATGGCGCGGTGATGGGCTCGAAAGACAAGCGGCCGAACCGGATCTGGGACGATCCGCAGGCGGAGGAACTCCTGCGCGATATCCTGGCGTCGACCAAGGATGGCGAACGTCAGGCCCTGTTCGACAAGCTCCATGCTCTCTTCATCGAGCAGGCGCCGTTTCTGATGCTCTATAACGGTGTCGAAGTCGCCGCGGCGCGCTCGAGCGTCCAGGGCTATGCCGCGACCATCATGCCGAAGCCGAGACTCTGGGCCGTCAGCCTCAAGAAGTGACCGATGGGCGCGCAGGCAAACCGCCCTCCAGCGGGCCGCCTGCGCTGTCGTCCGCCAGGTGTCCCCAACAAGCGAGACATGATGAAAGTCGCGTTGATCCAGATGAATGCCGGCCAGGACAAGGCCGCCAATATCGCCATCGCACAGCGCCTGATCGAACAGGCCTGCCGAGAAGAGAAACCCGATCTCGTCATGCTGCCGGAGTGCTTCACGCTCTATGGCGGCGATGCCGACGCCCAGCGCGCCGCGGCCGAGCCGTGCCCGGGCGGCGAAGCCTATGCCATGCTGCGAGAGGCTGCCGCCCGCCACGCCGTCTACATCCATGGCGGCTCGTTGAACGAGCGTGACGGAGACCGCATCTTCAACACCAGTCTCGTCTTCGACCGCATGGGGCGCGAGGTCGCCCGCTATCGCAAGATCCACCTCTTCGCGATCACCGCGCCGGATGGCACGGTCTATGACGAAGGCAAGATCTACGGCGCGGGATCCGAKCTGGTGACCTTCGATCTCGACGGCGTCACTGTCGGCTGCACGATCTGCTATGATCTGCGTTTCCCCGAATTGTTTCGCGCGCTTGTCGACGCTGGCGCCCGCATGATCGCGGTGCCGGCAGCCTTTACCCTGCACACCGGCAAGGAGCATTGGGAGCCGCTGCTGCGGGCCCGTGCCATCGAGAGCCAGTGCTTCATTCTCGCGCCCGGGCAGGAGGGGCCCTTCGAGGAAGATGGGCAGATACTCTACAATTACGGGCACTCGCTCATCGCCGAACCATGGGGCGCGGTCATCGCCAAGCGCGCCCTGGGCGAAGGCATCGTTGCAGCTCGGCTGGATCTTGCCGCGATCGATCTCGCCCGCACGCGCATCCCGCTGGCGCGCCACCGCCGTCTGCCCTTTGCCTCTGTCAGGTGAGCATCCGATGACGCGGAAACAGCCCAAGATCGGCTGCTGGCTTGCAGCGCCCGACGTGGTCTTCGTCGAAATCGCGGCGGACCTGGCATTCGATACGCTCGTTCTCGATGTCGAGCACGGGACGCTGTCGCTTGGGGATCTCGACAAGCTCATTCCACTTGCTCGCGCCCTGAAGCTCGAAGTTCTGGTCAAGGTTGCCGGGCCGCAGGCCGAGCCGATCCAGCAGGCGCTCGATTTCGGCGCGAATGGCGTCGTGATCCCGCATGTCGGTTCGGTGGCGCATGCAACGGCAATCTGCCGTTCGGCGAAATACCCGATGCTGGGAACCCGGAGTTATGCCGGAGCCCGCAGCGTCCGCTATGGCGCGCCGTCCGCCAGCTATTTCGAGGACGATAACCGCGAAACCGCCTGTTACCCGATGGTCGAGACGGCCGAGGCGCTTGCCGATGTCGAAGCCATTCTCGCCCTGCCGACCGTGGATGGCGTTTTCGTTGGCCCCTCGGACCTTTCGCTGACGCGGGGGAGAGGTCGCTATCGCTTCAGTGATGCCGACAGGGGCGATATCGGCCGGATCGCTTCAGCCTGCGCTGCAGCGGAAAAGCCCTGGATCATGCCGGCATGGTCCGCAGCAGAACGAGCCTTCGCCGGGGAACACGGCGCGTCACTCCTGGTGGTCGCGGAGCAGCAGGCAGCGATGGCCAGCGGGCTCCAGATGGCGCGCACTGCCGTGTAACGATGCGCGGCCTCGTGCGCCTGACCACTGGGCGGTTCCGGGCTTGCAGAGATGTCGGCCTCCCCCGCGCTGACGGGGCAATGACCTCCTCCGCCAGACGGACCTCTCGGCTTCTCATGTGAAGAAAGCGGGCAACGCCGCGTCGTTGCGGCGCTGCATGAGGTCGCCGCCATCGGCCTCCCTGTCCGATGAGCCGACGCACGGTTTGGCTCCAATTTTTGATGGAAGCTCCGCGAATGGGGGGCGGACGGCGCAGACAATTCGTCCGAATTTGTAGCAATATCAATTGATTGCGAGATGGCACAGCGCTTGCGCTACCGGCATTCACCGAGAGCTACAAATGAGCGCCGAGCATGCTGTGGCAGGCCATCGTCGATTTCGACGGAACGATAACGTGTGAAGACACGACCGACCAGATCCTGGCCCGTTTCGCGGAACCGGGCTGGGAGGCTATCGAGGACGACTGGGTTTCCGGCCGGATCGGCTCCCGCGAATGCATGGCCAGGCAGGTCGAATTGCTGCGCGTGCTGCCGGCCGTGCTCGACGGCTTCACCGAGACGATTGCGATCGATAGCGGCTTCAGCGCCTTCGTCGCACTCTGCCGGCGGCACGATATCCCGGTTACGGTCGTCTCCGACGGCCTTGACCGCACGATCCGCGCGGTGCTGGGCCGGATCGGGCTCGGCGCACTGCCCGTCATCGCCAATCACCTCGCTGCGGTCGGCGGCGAGCGCTGGCAGTTGACGTCGCCGCATGCCGCACTATCCGGCGATTGCGCGAGCGGCACCTGCAAATGTCGAGTGGCCGACGGCTTCGGACGACCGCTGACCCTGCTCGTCGGTGACGGCCGCTCGGATTTCTGTCTCGCCGGCCAGGCGGATCTCGTCTTCGCCAAGAAAAGCCTCATCGGGCATTGCCACGACAACGCTCTGCCTCATCACCCCTTCTCCGATTTTTCCGAGGCCGTCGGCCTGCTGGAAGAACTGCTGGCCAGCCCGGTGACGAGCGGAGCCCAGAACCAACTCAAGGATATGATCGATGGATGACGGATACGCCTTGCTTGAGCCGGCTTCCCCGGTACTGGCTGGTCTGCAATCCCGGCCGACGAGCCTCCATGCCGAGGAGGAGGCGCGCCTGCTCGCCCTCGAAGCGGAATACTGCTCCCATGGCGACACGGTCCATTACACGCAGTTCCCGAAGATCTTCTCGGGCTGCGACGGCTCCTACATGTTCGATGCCGAGGGCAATCGCTTCCTCGATCTGCAGATGTGGTATTCGGCGGTCAATTTCGGCTACGCCAATCCGCGCCTGAACGCGGCGCTGAAGCGCCAGATCGACACTCTGCCGCAAGTTGCGAGCCAGTATCTCCACCGCGAGAAGATCGAACTCGCCGCGATGATCGCCCGTGATGCGCAGGCGAAATTCGGCAGCAAGGGCCGGGTGCATTTCAATGTCGGCGGCGCACAGGCGGTCGAGGATTCACTGAAGCTCGTGCGCAATGCGAGCAACGGCAAGAGCCTGATGTTCGCCTTCGAGGGCGGCTATCACGGCCGCACGCTCGGTGCCTCCGCCATCACCTCGTCCTACCGTTACCGCCGGCGCTTCGGCCATTTCGGCGAGCGGGCCCAGTTCGTGCCGTTTCCCTACCATTTCCGCGCGCCCAAGGGCATGAGCAAGGAAGAATACGGCGTGCATTGCGTGAAGCAGTTCGCGCGCCTGTTCGAGAGCGAGTATAACGGCGTCTGGGATCCCAAGGCCGGCCAGTCGGAATATGCGGCCTTCTATGTCGAGCCGCTTCAGGGCACCGGCGGCTACGTCATTCCGCCTCCGAATTTCTTCATCGAGCTGAAGAAGGTCCTCGATCAGCACGGCATCCTGCTCGTCGTCGACGAGATCCAGATGGGCTTCTACCGGACCGGAAAGCTGTGGTCGATCKAGCATTTCGGCGTGCAGCCGGATGTGATCGTCTTCGGCAAGGCGGTCACCAACGGGCTGAACCCGCTCTCCGGCATCTGGGCCAAGGAAGAGCTGATCAACCCCACCATCTTCCCGCCAGGTTCGACCCACTCGACCTTCAACGCGAACCCGCTCGGCACCGCCGTCGCGCTCGAGGCGATGAAGATGATGGAGGAGGACGACTACGAGACCATGGTGATGGAGAAGGGGGCCTATTTCCTCGAAGGCTTCCAGGAACTGAAGCGCCGGCACCGGATCGTTGGCGACGTCGATGGTCTCGGCATGGCGCTGCGCATCGAGATCTGCGAGCCGCATGACAGCTACACCCCGTCGAAGCGGTTGGTCGACCTGATGTGCGACGAAGGCATGAAGGCCGATCTGGTGGTCGACGGCCAGCGCTACGGGCTCGTCCTCGACATTGGCGGCTACCACAAGAACGTCATTACACTGGCTCCGGCGCTGACAATGACCCACGCGGAGATCGATCTGGCGCTCGCGCTGCTCGATCAGTTGTTCACGCGCGTCGCCAGGGTTTGAAAACGGCGAGGTCGGACGTGCAGTTGCGTGTGATCGACCTCGACGGCAGTGCGGCGGTTCAGGAGCCGCTGCACCGGCGCATCGATGCGGGAGCCGCCACCCGCATCGATGCGACCGATCTTGGAAGCGCATTGCGTATCGTCGCAAGCAGGCGGGCGCTGAGCCTGCTGCACGAGCGACTGCGCGCGAAACCCATGCGCGAAGGCGAGGCTTCCGTGACATTCTACGGATCAGGCGACTTCCATCATCTGACGGCCGGCCTGCTTGCGCAGACCGGTCGGCCGCTGACGGTCGTGCATTTCGACAATCACCCCGACTGGGTGCGGTTTCCGGCGACCGTGAATTGCGGCGCCTGGGTCAACCGCGCCCTCGAACTCGAACACGTCAAACGGGTCGTGACGATCGGCCCGTGCAGCAGCGACCTGGTCAGGCCGGAATGGCAATTCGCCAATCTGGACGCGGTCTCCGACGGGCGGATTGAACTCTACCCATGGCGGCATGCGCCCTCTCGCGTCTGGCGCCGCTATCGTGATGGACGCGGGCACACGCAGAAGGCCGGGGCACTGCACTGGCGCAATCTCGCGAATGAGAACTGGGGCGACTTCCTCGATGAGCTGATCCGCAACCTGCCGACCCGTCGGATCTGGTTGACGATTGACAAGGATGTTCTTGGCCCGGGCGATGCCGCGACCAACTGGGATCAGGGCGAGCTGCCGCTCGAGAATCTGCTGCTTGCGATCGAACGGCTGGCGGAGCAGTGCGAGATCGTCGGCGTCGATATCTGCGGCGACTATTCCGAGCCACGCTTCGCCGATCCGTTCCGGGCGACGCTCGCCTATTTCGATCATCCGCCGCGACGCCCGGTCACGGACGCCGAGCTGGCGGTCAATGCGCGCGTGAACGGTGTCTTGCTGGATTGCTTCGACCGGGTGCTGCCATGACGCTCGTGCTCTGGTTCGCCTTGTCGGTGATCTGCGATGTCGCAGGCCAGCTCTGCTTCAAGCTTGGGGCTGATCGTTTGCCCGACGTACACGGACGGGCGCTCGTCCTGGCCGCGCTGCGGGACAGCTGGATCTGTTGGGGAATCCTGATCTACCTCGTCGAGGTCGTGGTTTGGTTGCGGATTCTTGCCGAAGTGCCGCTTTCGATCGCGTTCCCGATCGCCAGCCTGAATTTCCTTGGCGTCACGCTTGCCAGCGCCGTGTTCCTCAAGGAGCGCGTCGTGCGTCGGCAATGGCTCGGCGCCTGTCTCATCACTCTTGGCGTCGTCATCGTCGCCCGCACCGCCTGAGGGATTCGTTTCCGTGGCAGCAAAAGACAACAGCCTTCGCTTCGCCGGTGGCCGGACCGGGTTCCTCCTGATCCATGGCCTGGGGGGCACGCCAGTCGAGCTGCGGCTCGTCGCGCGCGCGCTGGCGCGGGCCGGTCACACCGTTCATTGCCCCCGGTTGGCGGGGCATTGCGGCAGCGAGGGCGATCTCCTGGCGACGGGCTGGCGCGACTGGACAGCCAGCGTAGAAGCCGAGCTCGCACGGATGAAGCTGATTTGCGACACGGTCATCGTCGGGGGACTGTCGATGGGGGCGGTAATGGCGATGCATATCGCGGCACGCCACCGCGACGACGTACAGGGGCTTGCCCTCTACGCCCCGACGCTCTGGTATGATGGTTGGTCGATCCCCTGGTACAGCTTTCTGCTGAAGCTGCTGATCAACACGCCCATGGGCCGCCGCTATCGCTTTGTCGAGCGCGAGCCCTATGGCGTCAAGGATGAGCGCACCCGCGCGATGATCGTGGGGGCGATGGGCGGCGGGGACAGCTCGCAGGCCGGCCTCCTGGGCACGCCCGCGGGCTCGCTTCAGCAGATGTGGGCGCTGATCAAGGACACGCGCCGCCGGATGGGCGAGATCACCTGTCCCGCGCTCGTCGTGCAGGCGCGCGAGGACGACATCTCCGGTCTCTCCAATGCGGCCTATATCCAGCGGCGCCTTGGCGGAATCGTCGATACCGTCGTGCTGAATGACAGCTATCATCTCGTGACCATCGACCAGCAGCGCGATGTCGTGATCGACCGCTCGCTTGCCCTGGCGGCGCGGCTGTCCGTTCCAGACAAGGTCCGACGGGAGCCGGCGAGCCTCTGCGCCGTTGCGGCGGAATGAACGCGCCGCGCGCCCGCATCGTCGAACGGATCGCCGAGATTGCGCCCGAGGCGTGGGATCGCTGCTGCCCCGGCGAAGCCGAAAACCATGCCTATTACAGCGCCTGTGAGCAGGCGCTGGCCGGAAGCGGCAGCGGGATCGCCATGGGCGCGGCCTGTGTCGAGGATGCCCTTGGCGTCAGTGCCATCGCGCCGYTCTTCCTGTTCACCTATCGGCTTGATACGCCATTTCAGGGTGGGCTCCGGCGCTTCGGAGATGCGGTGTTCAGGCTGGCGCCGCGTCTCGTCTGCCTCAAGGTGCTCTGTGTCGGCTCGCCCTATGCCGAACGCTGTCATGCCTGCGTGCGCAATGGGCTTGAATCGGATCAATCCGCGTCCGCATTCGCCGCGCTGGGCGAAATTCTCGACCAGCACGCCCGAAGCGTGGGGGCCGATGTCGTGGCCTGGAAGGATGTTGCCGCGCAGGGTGCGTCGGATCTGCGTGATGCGCTGCTGTCGCGGGGATTTGCTGGTGTCGGCAGCCTGCCGTTCGCGGTCCTCGATCTGCCCTTCGCTGGCGAGGCGGACTATCTCGCCTCGCTCTCGGCTGCCACGCGCAAGGATATCCGGCGCAAGCTGGCGAAGGCCGGCGAGATCCGGGTCGAGATGCGGCATGGGCTCGAGGGTATCGAGAGCGAGATCGCCGAGCTCTACGAGTCGACGCGGGCCGAGAGCGACCTCGACTACGGTGATCTGGAGGTGCTCCCCCCGGGTTACTTCAAGGCTGTCTCGGCGGCGCTCGGCGAGCGCGCCGTCTTTGCTCTCTATTGGGTGGGCCAGACGCTCGCCGCCTTCAATCTGCTGCTGATCGAGAATGACAGGGTGATCGATAAGTTCCTCGGCATGCGCTACCCGCTCGCCCGTCAGCACAACCTCTATGTGGTGAGCTGGATGACGAATGTTCGTTTCTGTCTCGAACGCGGCATCGCCCGGCTGCAGACCGGCCAGACAGCCTATGCGTCGAAACTGCGCTTCGGCAGCCGGCTGGTGCCTTCAACGGTCTTCTTCAGGCACCGGAATGCCGCGCTGCAATGGGCCCTGAAATCGGCCAGTCCCTGGTTCGCCTTCGACAGGTTCGATCCGGACCTGCGGGCGCTGCCCCGGACACCGGCAAGGGAGCAGGCGGCAAGGGAGCAGGCGGCATGAGCACGATCGAGACCTCGCGGCAGCCCGTGCCATGGCGCCAGCTTTGGATCTGGACGGTCTTCATTGCGCTCGATACCGCGACCCAGCTTGCCTTCAAATGGGGGGCGGACGGGCTCGCCGACATGGATTTCGGGCTGCAGATGATGATCAGGGCATCGACGCTGCCGGGCGTCTGGCTGGCGGCGCTCGGCTATGCCGCAACGTTCATCGTGTGGATGCTGATCCTGCGTGACATGCCGCTCAGCCGCGCCTTTCCGATGACCGGGCTCGCCTATGTCACGGTGCCTCTGCTCGCCTGGCTTGCGCTCGGCGAACGGATCGATGCCGTTCAAGCCGGTGGCATCGCCCTGATCGTCGCCGGCGTCATTGCTTTGGGTTGGGAGGATGAGGAGGATGGCGATGGCCAGACTTAGCGCTAGAATGCTTGTTCTCGCCGCATTGGTGGCGATGCCGTCGCTGCATGCCGCCGCTGCGGACCCGATGAGCGAGGTCGTCGGGCGCTGGCGCGATTCCGATGGCGAGTCCGAGATTGCGATCGCGCGCTGCGGGCAGGCGCTCTGCGGCAAGATCGTCTGGCTCAAGCAGGAGCGGGTCGATCGATCAAACCCCGACAGCAATTTGCGCGGGCGCTCGCTGCTCGGTGTCCAGGTCCTGACTGGCTTCAGGCCTGAGGGTACGGCGGGGCTGCTTGCAGGGGAGGGGTATAATCCGGAGGATGGTCGCACTTACAAGACCACGATCAGCTTGCAGTCACAGAGGACACTCGTCGTAAAGGGGTGCGTGCTGGGTGGTTTTATCTGCGATGACGACACCTGGACGAGGCGACCCTGAGCGGACGTCCTGCTTGGGCAGAACGCAGCCTTCCATTGTCCTGGAGACGGCTTGATGCCAATTCGCAAGACGTCGCTGCGGTTGAGGCTTGTGATCGGCTTCCTGCTCGTCAGCGTCCCGGCGATGCTGACCTCTGCCTATGTCGCGGCACGGCTGATCTCCTCCGCCTTTGAGGCGAATGTCGAGCAATGGCTCGGCGAGACCTCGCGCTTCTTCATGCTCGAGGTGACCGAAGCGACTCAGGAGGCGCAGCGCGTCTCCAGCGTCATCGGCCACCGCCTGGAGACTTCGGTCCATGGCGATCTTCGCCGCCCCAAGGCCATCGAGCGGGAGTTCGCGCTGCTCAGTTCGGTCGGCTATGACCTGATCGCGATCTATGACGATCGGCGCGAAATGCTGTTCAACTCGCGCGACTTCACGTCCTCGGCTGTCCTGCCCACCGAAACGAGCCAGGGCATCTTCAAGATCACGACCGGGGATGAAAAGCACCTCATGGCCGGCGCCGTGCAGAGCGTCCAGGTCAATGACAAGCCGGCTTACGTTCTTGTCGGCACCTGGCTCGATGATTCTTATCTCGGCAGCATCAAGGTGGTGACCTCGCTGGATGTCCGGCTCTTCGCCGAGACCAGCGCGGGCCTCGAAGCCGTCATGCTGACCCATCCGGACGATACGCGCACGGTACCCGATGCGATCCGTGAGCGCCTGGCGAAGGGCGAGGATACGATCTTCGACCGCGAGGCCGATGGCGGCGCCTATCGTGCGGTCTACACCGCCTTCCGCGGTATCGATGGCAAGCTGGCGGCTGTCGCATTCATCGGGCTGCCGAGCGGTGCCGACTTCTTCGAGCAGCTTGGACCATCCCAGCTCTTCATCGGCATCTTCCTGCTAGGTAGCCTCATCTCGATCATCGTCGGCGCTGCGATGTCGGGTATCCTGGTCAAGCCGCTGCGTGCGTTGACGCGCGGCGTCCGGGCGATTGCAGCCGGCGATTTCAAGCAACGGGTTCCTGAAACCGGCGGGCGCGAGATTGCGCAGCTCGCCGCAGGCTTCAACGGTATGGCGGAGCAGCTCGGCAAGCTGCATGCTCTGGAGACCGAGCTCCGGCGTCGCGACAGGCTCTCGGCCCTTGGGCAAGCGGCGATGGTGATTGCCCATGAAGTCCGCAACCCGCTCGGTATCATCAAGACCTCGACCGAGGTGGTGCGCAATCGCGCCAAGCTCGGGGCCGCCGAGGACCGCATGCTTGGTTATGTGATCGAGGAGGTACGCCGCATCGAGACGCTGGTGCGGGACTTTCTCGACTTCGCTCAGCCCAAGGCGCCGAGCAAGACGGTCTTTCCATTCCGCGCGGTGATCGATCGGGTGGCCTCGATCGCCATGCCGGAGCTTGACCGTCATGACGTCGTCCTCGACATCAGGGATCATAGCGGGGGTGGGCTGATCTCGGGCGACCCGGACCAGCTCCATCAGGCGGGCCTGAATCTCGTCCTGAACGCGATCGATGCGATGCCCGCCGGCGGAATGATCACGGCGGAGCTCACATCGGCCGATGGAGAGATTTCGCTGACAATCAGCGATCAGGGGGATGGCGTGGCGGACGAGATCAGGGGCGAGATCTTCAATCCCTTCTTCACCACCAAGACGAAGGGCACGGGGCTTGGCCTCGCGAAGGTGCAATCCGTCGCTGCTGCGCATGGTGGCCGCGCCCATTATGCGAGCCCGCCGGGGCAGGGCGCCTCGTTCACAATTACATTGCCTTTGCTGGAGCGTGGAGCACCCGGATGACCCACAGCATCCTGGTCGTCGATGACGAAACCCGACTGGCCGATGTTCTGGCGGCTGCGCTGGATGATCTCGGCTATCGCGCGACCGCCGTCGAAAACGCCCGCGAGGCGCTTTCCAGTCTGGAGCAGGAACGGTTCGACCTCGTGTTGACTGATCTGCGCCTGCCCGGGATGGATGGGCGCGCCCTGCTACAGGAGGTGCGCAAGCGCTGGCCGGATGTTCCGGTCGTGGTCATCACCGCCTTTGCCACGGTTCGCGATGCTGTCGAACTCGTGAAGGAGGGCGCCTTCGACTACATCGCCAAGCCGTTCGAGATGGAGGATGTCGCAGCCGTCATTCGCCGCGCCTTGCGGCTGGCCGAGGTGGTGCGCGACAATGAGCGGCTGCGGGGCGAACTCGAGGGCCGTTACAGCTTCGAAAATCTGATCGGAACAAGCCCGCCCTTCAGAAGGGTGATCGAGCAGGTCACCGAGGTCTGTGAGACGCGCGCCACGGTTATGCTCAACGGAGAAAGCGGCACCGGCAAGGAGGTCGTCGCACGCKCGATCCATTTCAACAGTCCGCGCCGGAACAAGCCCTTTGTCGCGATCAATTGCGCTGCCATCCCCGAGACATTGCTCGAAAGCGAGCTCTTCGGTCATGTGAAAGGTGCCTTTACCGGAGCGCTGGCCAACCGCGTCGGCCGCTTCGCCGCCGCCGATGGCGGAACGCTCTTCCTCGACGAGATCGGCGATATGCCGATCGCCGTTCAGGCGAAGCTGTTGCGTGCGGTTCAGGAGCGCAGCTTCGAACCTGTCGGCGGCACCCGCAGCCAGACGGTGGATGTCCGGCTGATCGCGGCAACCCATAGGGACATGCGCCAGGCGGTTGCGTCCGGCGAGTTCCGGGAGGACCTGTTCTATCGGCTCAACGTCTTCCCGATCCAGTTGCCTGCCCTGCGTGAGCGGCGCGAGGACATCCCGATCCTCGCCGCCCATTTCCTCGCGACGCTGGCCGAGGCGATGGGCAAGCGCGTGACCGGCTTTACCCCGGCCGCTCTCTCGGCGATGGACGGCCATGACTGGCCCGGTAATATCCGTGAGCTGCATAATTGCGTCGAGCGCGCCGTGATCGTCGCGAAGTCCCCGACCATCGACGTCCCGGATCTGCCTCGCGACTTGTTTGAAGGTGGCGCGCGGCGCGCCGAGCGCGATCGCCTCCCGAACGATCTCGATGCCGAACTCGAGCGGCTCGAGCGCGGCTTCATCATCGAGGCGCTGCGGCGTACGGACGGCGTCCAGGTCCAGGCCGCGCGGCTCCTCGGCATTGCCGAGCGCAGCCTGTGGCACCGCATTAAGAAACTGGACGTGAAACTCGGCAGAAAAATCGTCGAGTGACGCTGGGTTCGATCTTTACCGGTTTGCGACAGAGTTCAGATATGGCAAGCGATTGGGTGTCCTGCAGGAGCGACGATTGTGCCCGCCTACCCTAAGCTTGCCGTCGCCGGTCTGTGCCTGGTCGCTGGATCCCAGGTTGCTGTCGCGGCCGATCCGGCTCCGGCGCTGCTGAACCCCACTCCGGCCTCCGGCTGGATCGTGACGCTCGGCGGCTCGGGTCAGATCGGTCCCAAATATGACGGCGCAAAGGCCTACGGACCGTCGGGCACGCCGTCGCTGAGCTGGCGGCGGGTTGGCGAGCCGGAAGGGTTCAGCGCACCCGACGAGGGGCTGGACTTCGCCCTGTATGAGACGAGCCGCTTCAGCATGGGCGTCGTCGGCGACCTGAAGTCGGGTCGCTATTCCGGCTCGGATCGAAAACTGTTCGGCATGCGAGACGTGCCCTGGACGATCGAGGCTGGCGCCTTCGCCGAGTTCTGGCCGATCGAGGACCGGCTACGGACTCGTATCGAGGTACGGCAGGGCTTCCACGGCCATCATGGCATCGTCGCCGATATCTTCGTCGACTGGGTTCAACCGATCGGCCGCTTCACGCTCTCGGGTGGTCCGCGCCTGTCCTTCGGCAACCAGGCGTACATGCGCAGGAATTTCGGTGTGACGCCGGAGGAATCGCAGGCTAACGGCATCCTCGCCGCCTACAGCCCGTCGGGAGGCGTCAAATCGGCGGGCCTCGCGGCGGCACTCGAATATGCATGGTCGGACGTCTGGAAGACCACGGCCTATGCCCGCTATGACCGCCTGCTCCAGGATGCCGCGCGCTCGCCGATCGTCCGCACCATTGGCGCGCGCGACCAGTTCTCGTTCGGATTGAGCACGACCTATTCCTTCAAGATTGGCGGTTAGCGCCAACCCTCAGGCACAGAGCCAAGTGAAGGGGCTGTTCGAGCCGGGCCGGAAGCAGCCTGAACGGCACCCCGATCCGGCTCGCCCGCAGCAGCGGATTTATCAGCGATACGGGTCCTCGCACTCGTCATCGGGCGGGCTTCGTCTCCGGCTGGAGATGAGGCCCGCGGTCCAGCGCGCGGCCGCCATGATGAGCTGACGCCGCGACGACAGTCTCAGCGTCACATGGCATAGGCCGGGCTCGCCGGGATCGGGAAGACCCGATCATAGGCCAGGTTGAAGCTGAAGGCGTAGACGACGTAGAAGACGACGATCGCGATATCCATCACAAAGGCCTGCATCAGGGTAATGCCGAGATACCAGGCGATCGGGGGCAGCAGGATCATCAGAAGTCCGCCCTCGAACAACGCGACATGGAGGATGCGCGTGCCGATACCCTTATGGGTATGGCCGACCATACGCTGCATCGCATGGTCAAAGCCCAGGTTGAAGAGGAAGTTCCAGATCGTAGCGACGGTTGCGCTGCCGACGCCGATGACGCCCATATGGCCCGCCGGCAGGCCGAACAGATAGGCTCCCGCTGGAATGACAATGGCTAATCCGATCGCCTCGAACATGAGTGCGTGGCGGATTCGGTCTCGAACGGAGCGCATGTGCTAAGGGGCCTTCACTAGGATTGATGGCCGCGTTCTCTATCTGTCATTTCGATTGCATCAAGTTGGATCGTATCTGATAATCAGATAGATGACGGTTTCGCTGGACCAACTTCGGGCCTTCGTCGCGGCAGCGGAGCATGGCTCGTTCTCCGGGGCAGCGCGCGCGCTTCGCAAAGCGCAATCAGCCGTGAGCACGCAGGTCTCGAATCTCGAGGAGGATCTCGGCGTCGCTCTGTTCAGCAGGGCTGGGCGCAATCCCGTGCTCACTCCGGCGGGCGAAAGATTGCTGCGCGAGGCCAAGGTCGTGCTCGATCGCAGCGAACACCTCATCGGCGTCGCGCGCAGCTTCGAGGCTCATGTCGAGAAGCGGCTTGTCATCGCGATCGACGAACTTTACCCGGAGCACGCTCTGGGGGCGCTCTTTGCCGATTTCGCGCGGCACTTCCCCCATGTTGAGCTCGAAATCCTGTTTCCGCTGATGGAGGATGTGAGCCGGCTGGTCCTCGCGGGGAAAGCCGATATCGGGGTGATGTGGCGTCAGGAGGTCTTGCCGACGGAGCTTGGCTTCCAGACGATCGGATGGGTCCCGCTCAAGCTGGTTTGCGGCAAGGACCATCCGCTTGCCAAGGCCCGCGTCGATTGGGAAGAGCTGAAGCGCTACAGGCAGATCCTCGTCGCCGCCAGAAGCGACGGGCCGGAGAAGCGGCGCCTGCGCGTTGCCGCCGAGGTCTGGTGGGTGGAAAGCCACTGGGTCATTCTGGAAATGGTGAAGCACGGCATCGGCTGGGCCTTCGTGTCCGACCATGTCATCGCGAATTCGCCGGCCGCCCCCGGTCTGATCACGCCGGATCTTCAATTCGACGACGCGGATTGGCCGATCGCGCTCGAGATGATCTGGCACAAGCAGCGGCCATGYGGTCCGGCAGCCAAGTGGCTCCGCGAGCGCTTCGCCACGACCCGGATCGACACCAGCTCGTCCTGGAGGTCGCCACTGCCGGAAGGAAACCGGACATAGCGGCCCTGGCGAGCCGGCGCGGGCCTAGCCGGTGATCGAGGCCTTCATGTAGCTGCGCGGCGAGGTCCCAAGCAGGCGGCGGAACATCGTGGTGAAGGCGGCGACGTTCTCGTAGCCCGCCAGCATGGCGATCTGCGTCACCGGCGCGCCTTCCGCGAGTTTCGGCAGACAGGCGAACAGGCTGGCCTGTTGCCGCCAGGTCGCGAAGCTGACGCCCGTCTCCCTGAGGAAGAAGCGTGTGAAAGTTCGGCGGCTCATCGCAAGCGCTTCCGCCCAGGTGTCGAGCCGGGCATTCGCCGACGGCGCTGCCATATAGGCCCGGCATAGCGCCGCGAGTCTCCTGTCGGCCGGGAAGGGAAGGCCGAGAGGACGGGATTCGAGGGAGGCGATCTCTTCCATCAGGAGCTGAAGGCTCAATGTGAGCTTGCGGCTTCCGGCGGGCGCCTCGCGCAGGCGGATCGCTTCGATGATGAGGCTGCGCGCAAGATCCGTTACCTCGAGCACCACCGGCTCGGGATCGGCCAGGACGCCCTCCCGGGGCAGAAGATAGACCGATCGCATGCTGACATCGCTCAGCATTTCCACGGAATGCTCGAGATGGTGAGGGATCAGCAGCGCGTGGCCTTGCGGAATCATCCAGCGGCCGCGCTCGGTCGCGACTGCCACCACGCCGGAGAAGACGCAGAGCAACTGGATGCGCTGGTGGCTATGGAGAGGGATGGTGTAGCCCGCCGGATCCTCGTTGCTGTGCACCAGGATGTCGGCCTCGGCATAGGCAATCCATCCGAGGTT
>NZ_JBFTRC010000029.1:0-63319 GCF_056399325.1 Allobosea sp. 01N443 | reverse complement strand
AGAGAGCACGGGCAGCCCCTTCCACTGCGTCTGCGCCATCAGGCCTTCCACATAGGCCGTCTGTGCCTCGGCCACGATCTGGACCGAGGGATCGTCGGCAACCAGCGCGAAATAGCTGTTGATCGGGCTCGCGGTGGAGCCGACCGGCTCGCGCATATAGATCAGCGTCGCCTCGTGATCGGCCTTCACGGTTGCGAGCACCGATTGTTCGGTGGCGGCCTTCGATACGATCTTGCGGTCCGGCGTGCGCTCGAAGATCGGGCGCGGTTCGACCTTGAAGGCGGCAACCTTCCAGCGCCCGTCGCGCTTTTCCAGTTCGAGATCGATCAGTCCGAGATGCGACCCCCAGAAGCCGGGCTGGCAGGCCGGCTTGCCGTGCAGAGAGCCCAGCTTGTTGTCGACGCCCTCGATGCCGTCAAAGGCCTTGCCGCCGGGGAAGACCAGATGCTGGTGACCGGTCAGGATCACGTCGATGCCGTCGAGCTTGGCGAGATGCAGCGCCGCATTCTCCTCCATGCCCTTGCGAACGCCGCCTGCGATGCCGGAATGACAGAGTGCGACGACCAGATCGGGACCGGCCCTGAGCAGATCGGGCAGGTGCTTGCGGGCCGCATCGACGATGTCCGTCGCCACCAGCTTGCCGTCGAGATTGGCCTTGTCCCATTGCATGATCTGCGGCGGCACGAAGCCGATCACGCCGATCTTGAGCAACTGCTTCTGGCCGGCCTCGTCCTCGAAGCTCTGGTCGAGCATGATCCAGGGGTCGATCAGCGGTGCGCCTTCGGGGCGCGTGACATTGGCGCAGACCAGCGGGAATTCCGCCTTGGCGAGGCCGCTCTCGAGGAACGGCAGGCCGTAATTGAACTCGTGATTGCCGAGCGTGCCGCAGGCATAGGGCAGGGCGTTCATGGCAGCGAGCATCGGGTGCGTCTCGCCGGGCTTCAGCCCCTTCTTGTAGGCGATGAAGTCGCCGAGCGAAGAGCCCTGCAGGAAGTCGCCATTGTCGAACAGGATGCTGTTCCTGGCCTCCGCCTGCGCCAGCTTGATCAGGCTCGCCGTCTTGGCGAGGCCGACCGTGTCGTCGGCGGCGTCACGAAAATAATCGTAGGGCACGACATTGACATGGAGATCGGTGGTCGCCAGCACGCGCAGCTTGAGCTTCGCGGAGCTCTGCGCAGCGAGGCCGGAAGGCAGCGTCGCTGCGGCGGCCATGGCTGCTCCGGCCTTCAGGGTTTCACGGCGGCTGAATTCGGTTGCGCGTAACATCGGACCCAGCCTCTGGTGATCTGTTCTGAACGTCGCGAGGCTAGAGCATGCTGCGAAAGAGTAGCAACGGTTTTTCGCATAGACCATGCTCTAAACTATTAGAGTCGATGACGTTTCCTGCGTTTGGATGATTTCGTCCAAACGCAGCTTGGGCTAGCATCGTGCCGGGCGCATGCCACGCCAAAGATGAGGGGCGGCTCGCGGTTCTCCCGCCGCGCTTGCCTGGACGCGTCGGCCGATGGCAGGCTTTGCCAGGAGGGCGTCCGCATGATCCTGATCGGCCAGTATGATTCCCCCTTCGTACGGCGCGTCGGCATCGCATTGAGGCTGTACGAACTGCCCTTCGAGCATCGGCCCTGGTCGGTCTTCGGCGATGCCGAGAAGATCCGGCCCTACAACCCGCTGACGCGCGTGCCGACGCTCGTGCTGGATGACGGCCTCGTGCTGGTCGAAAGCCACGGCATCCTCGACTATCTCGACGGTCTCGTCGCCGCCGAACGCCGGCTGTTCCCGGTTACGGAACCGGCCCGGCACCGGGCGGTACGCACGGCCGGGCTGGCGATGGGCTTCGCCGAGAAGGCCGTCAGCCTGTTCTACGAGTTGAAGCTGCATCGGGAGGTGTCGCAGGTCTGGGCCGAGCGCTGCCACGCCCAGATCCTCGCGACGCTGTCCGTGCTGGAGACAGAGCGCAGCCAGCACAGTGCAAGCGGTGCGTTCGCCGGGCGTGTTGGGCACGCCGATATCGCACTCGCAGTGGCCTGGCGATTCCTGATGGAGGCCCATCCCGGGATCGCCTCGCCCGGTGACTACCCGACGCTTGCCGCCGAGGCCGCACGGTTGGAAGCGCTGCCGGTCTTTCAGGCGATCGCGCAGCCCTTCATTCCACCGGCCTGAGCGGCTGCAACATCAGACCGGTTATCGTGTCCAGTCTGATGCTGCAGCGCTTTGTCGTTGCATCGGCTTTTCCGAAAACCGGTATCCACTTTTCAGGCCGATGCCCTACGCAGCGCGGCTGACGCCTTCCATGCGTACCCGGCCATCGGACCCTTCCGTCCATGCCGCGATGCCGCCGTCGGGCAGGCGCCTGGCCTTCACCAGGAAGTCATCGCCTGCGATCAGCGGCGCGACGCCGCGGTAATCCAGCCTGATCGGTTCGCCGCCCGACAGCGTCGCGATGATGTTGAGCAGTAGCGTCGCCTGGATCGGCCCGTGCACGACGAGGCCCTCATAGCCTTCCTCACCCGTCACGTAGGGGTAGTCGTAATGGATGCGATGGCTGTTGAAGGTGATGGCGGAGTAGCGAAACAGGAAGACCGGTGAACTCGCGACCTGCCAGACCAGATCGGCTGGCCGTGGCTCCTCCGGTGCCGGCGCGGGGGAGGCCGGCGCGCCCGGCCTTGCGGCCTCGCGGTAGACGATGTTGTGGCGCTCGCGAAGCGCGACACCGCGCGGGGTGACGAGTTCGTGGTCGACGGCGACGAAGCAGAGCGGCCCCGTGCGACCCTGCTTGTAGGAGATGTCGCCGATCACCGAGCGGCGCGTGACCTCGTCGCCCGTGCGCAGCGGCGCGATGGTCTCGATCGTTCCGCCAGCCCACATCCGGCGCGGCAGCGGCACAGGCGGCAGGAATTCGCCCTTGGCGGCATGGCCGTCAATCCCGATCGCGCCCATCGGGGCGATCGGCGGAGCCAGGCACCAGTGCAGGGCAAGGGGCGCCTCACCCTCGGCATAGGGCGCCAGATGCGGCGCGAAGGTCGCCTCGAAGCTCCGCACCAGGCGCGGCGTGACCAGGTCGGCGGCTTCTTCGGTCCTGCCGGTCCAGCGCTTGAGGGCGTCAAGATCGATGCTCATCTCAGTAGGACCTCGGCATGCCCAACACATGTTCGGCGAGATAGGACAGGATCAGGTTCGTCGAGATCGGCGCGACCTGGTAGAGCCGTGTCTCCCTGAACTTGCGCTCGATGTCGTATTCCTCGGCAAAGCCGAAGCCGCCATGCGTCTGCACGCAGGCATTGGCCGCCTCGAACGACGCGTCGGCCGCCAGCATCTTCGCCATATTGGCTTCGGCCCCGCAATCCTTGCCCTGCTCGTAGAGCCGCACTGCCTCGCGCACCATCAGCTCGGCGGCGCGCATGTTGGCGTAGGCTTTCGCGATCGGGAACTGGACACCCTGGTTCTGGCCGATAGGCCGGCCGAAGACCTGCCGTTCCCTGGCATAGGCCGAGGCTTTCTCGATGAACCACTTCGCATCGCCGACGCATTCGGCGGCGATCAGGATGCGCTCGGCATTCATGCCGGACAGGATGTAGCGAAAGCCCTTGCCCTCCTCACCGATCAGGTTCTCGGCAGGCACGCGGRCATTGTCGAAGAACACCTCTGTGGTGGCATGGTTCATCATCGTCCGGATGGGCCGGATAGAGAGGCCGGCTTTCAGCGCCTCTTGCATGTCGAGGATGAAGACCGAGAGCCCCTCGGTGCGCTTGGCGACCTGCTCGCGTGGCGTCGTGCGGGCCAGAAGCAGCATCAGGTCGGACTGCGCGGCCCGGCTCGTCCAGATCTTCTGCCCGTTGACGACAT
Source organism: Allobosea sp. 01N443 (assembly GCF_056399325.1). Lineage (NCBI taxonomy): Bacteria > Pseudomonadati > Pseudomonadota > Alphaproteobacteria > Hyphomicrobiales > Alloboseaceae > Allobosea > Allobosea sp. 01N443. Next base: position 59,476 of record NZ_JBFTRC010000029.1, on the reverse strand, counting down.
ATTGGTCGCCCTCGCGCCGGGCGAAGGTGCGCAGTGAGGTGGTGTCGGTGCCGCTCGTCGGCTCGGTGACGCCAAAGGCCTGTAGCCGCAAGGCGCCGGACGCGATCCTGGGGAGGTAGCTTTGCTTCTGCTCGGCCGAGCCATGCCGGAGCAGCGTGCCCATGATGTACATCTGGGCGTGGCAGGCGCCGCCATTGCATCCCTGTCGCTGGATTTCCTCCATGATCACGGTCGCGGCCGAAAGCGGCAGGCCGGCCCCGCCATATTCCTCCGGGATCAGCGCCGAGAGGAAACCGCTTTCGGTCAGCGCGCTGACGAAATCGGCGGGATAGGCCATCTCGCGGTCGAGCTTGCGCCAGTACTCCCCGGGGAAGTCGGCACAGAGTTTTGCGACGGCGTCGCGGATCTCGGCGTGATCGAGGTCTTGCATGGCTGCTTGTCTCAGGCTGAACGGGCGGCGGCTGTCGCGGCGAACTCGGCCCGCAAGCTGGCTTCATGCTCGCCGAGTTCCGGCACGCGCCGCATCTCCGCCCGTTTGCCATCGACGATGGCGGGAGGCGCCAGGACCTCGATCGGGCCCGCCGGTGTCTCGACCGTCAGCGTCGTTGCGGCCGGGTGGGTGATCAGGTCGCCGACGCTCGATACCGTGCCATAGGCGATCCCGGCTCGGTCGAGCGCGGCGGTGACAGCCGCAAAGGGCCTTGCGATCAGGATCGCCTGGATCGCGGCGTCGAGGGCGGCCCGTTCCCGGACGCGCAGCACATTGCTGGCGAAGCGCGGGTCGTCGGCCAGGGCCTCGTCGCGAAGCACCTCGCGCGCCAGGACCTGCCATTCGCGCTCGCTCTGCACGGCCAGAAGCACGTTGCCATCGGCGAGTTCAAAGACGCCATAGGGTGCGATCGAGGGATGGGCGAGGCCGAGGCGGGGCGGCTCGATCCCGCCATAGCGCCGGGTCAGATAGGGCACGTTCATCAGGTCGGCGATGGTGTCGAACAGCGAGAGCGCGATCTGCGAGCCTTCGCCTGTGCGGGCACGCCGGAGCAGGGCTTCGAGGATTGCGGCATAGGCGGCGTTTCCGGTGGCGATATCGGCGATGGAAACGCCGATCCGCGTCGGCCCGGAGCTTTCATTGCCGGTGATCGAGGACAAGCCAGCTTCCGCCTGGATCAGCAGGTCATAGGCCTTGCGCGTGTAATGCGGCGTGCCTGGCGCATAGCCCGAGACATCGCAGGTGATCAGGCGCGGATGGCGCTTGCGCAGCTCGGCGCTGCCGATGCCGAGGCGGCCGGTCGCGCCAGGCGCGAGATTCTGGATGAAGACATCGGCTTTCGCCAGCATCGCCTCGACCATGGCGAGGTCGTCGGGCTGCTTCAGGTCGACGCGACAGGATTCCTTGCCCCGGTTGATCCAGACGAAATAGGAGGACAGGCCATTGGCGTAGTCGTCATAGCCGCGCGAGAAGTCGCCCTCCGCCCGTTCGAGCTTGATGACGCGCGCGCCGGCATCGGCCAGCCGGCAGGTCGCTACCGGCACGGCGACGGCCTGTTCCAGCGCCACGACCAGGATTCCTTCGAGAGCATTCGTCATCACGTTGAGCCAGTTGGTCTTGTCCTGCGGGCGAAACGGACCTTTCGAGCCACGCAAGTCAAATAGAGTTTTGCGATGGCATCCATAGCGCGGCGAACCGAGCGCGTCCGGCGGACGGACTATAGAAAATCGCTATGGCCTTCATCGCTTTATTCTTCTTGTCGGCCTCTTTCGCCTATGCGCCCCTTTCGGCCCCGGGAGACGCGCCGCCGCAAGAGCGCGCCCCAGTGCAATGAGGGAGATGCACCATGGTGAGGATGAAATGGGCGGCGGCGCTTGCCGCTGCTGCGATGCTGGGCGCGCCGGCGCTGGCGCAGGACAAGCCGAAGGAGCTCGTGGTCGGCATCGCGACCTTCCTCTCCGGCCCGGCCTCCGTCTTCGGTGTGCCGGGCAAGAACGCGGCCGATCTCTTGATCGAGGAGCTCAACGCCAACGGCGGCGTTCTCGGCGTGCCGGTGAAGCCGGTCTATGTCGACGAGGGCGCCGGCACGAACCAGCTGCTCTCGGAATACCGCCGCGTCGTGCAGGAACAGGGCGCGCAGGTGATGTTCGGCGCGATTTCGAGTGGCAGTTGCAATGCGCTCGCTCCCGTTGCGGAGGACCTCAAGGTCGTCAACGTGATGTGGGATTGCGGCACGCAGACCATCTTCGAGGAGGGCAAGTGGAAGTACTCGGTGCGCACGCAGGCTCATGCCGGCGCCGAGATGATGTCGACCCTGCTCTACCTGATGAAGGTCAAGCCGGACTTCAAGACGATTGCGGTGGTCAACCAGGACTATGCCTGGGGGCGCGAATCCTGGGCCCTGTTCCAGGCCGGGCTGAAGGCGCTGAAGCCCGATGTGAAGGTCGCTGCCGAACTCTTCCCGAAATTCGGGGCTCCCGACTTCTCGACCGAGATCACGCGCCTCTCCGCCCTGCGGCCCGATGTCGTGCTCTCGACCTCCTGGGGCGGCGATCTCGACACCTTCGTCCAGCAGGCGGCGGCGCGCGGCCTGCTCAAGCAGTCGACCTTCGTGCTGCCGCTCGCGGAGAGCTCGCTGGAGCGCCTCGGCAATGTCCTGCCCGAGGGCGTGATCATCGGCGGGCGCRGCGACCATTACTGGCTGCACCCCAAGCACAAGAACTCGCCGGAGATGCTGTCCTTCGTGAAGAAGTACAAGGACAAGACCGGTGTCTACCCGATCTATCCGACCTTCCACATGGCGCAGGCCGTGATCGGGCTCGCCAAGGCCTATGAGAAGGCAGGCCAGGCCGCGGGCGCAAAATGGCCGAGCAAGGAGCAGGTGATCGCGGCCTTCGAAGGGCTCGAGTTCAAGAGCCTGACCGGGACGATCTCGATCCGTTCGGACCATCAGGGGCTCGAGGACCAGTTGCTCGGCACCACCAAGCGCGTGCCGGACTATCCCTTCGCCGTCTACGACAAGATGGCGCTCTATCCCGGCAAGCTGGTGACGACGCCGCTCGGCGAGAAGTCGCTGGAATGGTTCGCCAAGGTCAAGCCGGATCTGGTGAGGGATAAGTCGATCGAGACCTTCGACTACGCGAAATGAGGTGGATGGCGGGCTGTCCCGGTTCAAGCCGGATCAGCCCGTTCACCCCTTCCAAACTGCTGCCGTCACTCCGGGCGGGCCGGAACCATCGTCGATCACTGACCCCGCGATGGATGCCGGCCTTGGCGCTTCGCCGCAGCCGGGATGACGCTTCAACCCTGTGGCGCAAGGACGAAAAGCCAGTTCATGCCTCCTGAAATGCTCCTTCTCGCGGCGCTCGACGGCCTCGCCTATGGCTCGCTGATCTTCCTGGTCGCGGTCGGGCTGTCGCTGATCTTCGGCGTGCTCGGCGTGCTCAACGTGGCACATGGCAGCTTCTACGCGATCGGCGCCTATGTCGCGGCCGCCGGCGTGCTGGCGATGACAGGCAGGGGCTTGCCGGTCTGGCTGGCCTTTCCCTTCTTCATCGTCGCAGCCGTGCTGGTTGGCGTCGTCGTCGGCGGGCTGGTCGAGACCCTGCTGCTGCGGCGGATCTACGGCAAGGAGGAGGTGCTGCAGCTCCTCGTCACCTTCGCCGTCTTCATGATCCTCGAGGATGCGCAGAAGGTCGTCTTCGGGGTGCAGCCCTATTTCGCCAATGCGCCGATGAACTGGCTCGGCACCATTGAGGTCTTTGGCATCTTCTACACCCAGTACCAGCTCATCCTGATCCCGGTCGTGGCGCTTCTCGTGCTGGTGGGCTTGCGCCTCTTCCTGCGCCGCACCGCCTTCGGCCGTGCCATCGTGGCCGTGACGCAGGATCGCGAAGCGGCAACCGCGATGGGGATCGACGCGACGCGGGTCTACCTGATCACCTTCATCATCGGGGCCTCGCTTGCCGCGCTTGGCGGCGCGCTCTCCTCGGCCACGACCTCGCTCACCCCCGGCATCGGCTCGGGCATGATCGTGCTCTCCTTCGCGGTCGCGGCCACCGCCGGGCTCGGCCGCATCGAGGGCGCGGCGGTCGCGGCCCTGCTGATCGGGCTCGGCCGCTCGGTCGCCGTCTATTTCGCGCCAGAATTCGACGTGCTGATCCCCTATCTGATCATGGTCGCGGTGCTGCTGATCAAGCCCGAGGGCCTGTTCACCACCGTACAGACGAGGAAGGTGTGATGGCCCGCCAGCTCATCATCGGCGCGGGCCTGCTCGCTGCGCTCATCATCTTCCCGCTGCTCTCGCCCTGGTCGACGGTCATCCTGACCGTCGCGCTGTGCGAGGGGTTGGCGGCGCTCGGCATCCTCGTGCTGCTGCGGGCCGGGCAGGTCTCCTTCGGCCATGGGCTCTATTTCGCCTTCAGCGCCTATGTCGTGGCCTTCATGGCGGCGGCCCGCTTCGRCCATGAGGTGCTGATCCTCGTGCCGGTCGCAACCGCGGCCTCCGGGCTGCTTGCGGCCCTGGTCGGGCTCTTCGTCGTGCGCTACCGGGCGATCTTCTTCGGCATGCTGAACCTTGCCATCTCGATGGTGTTCTTCTCGCTGCTGGAGAAGCTGTTCTCGATCACGGGCGGTGCCGACGGCAAGCGCGTCCCGCGCCCCACGCTCGCCGGCATCAGCCTCGAGCGCGCCGAGTTCGAGCTCTGGATCTTCTACATCACGCTGGGCCTGGCGGTTCTCGCAGCGCTCGGCGTCGCGCGCTATCTCCTTTCGCCCGGCGGCAAGGCGTTGGAGGCGATCAAGTCGAACGAGACGCGGCTCGAATATCTCGGCGTCTCCAGCCGCAAGGTGCTCTTCGGCGCCTATGTGCTGTCGGGCCTGCTGGCCGGCCTCGGCGGGGCGGTCATCGCGCTCGTCTCCGGCCATGTCACGCCGGAACTGGCCTATTGGGTCCGTTCGGGCGAGTTCGTCTTCATCGCCATCCTGGGCGGGGTAGGCGGCGTCGTCGGCCCCTTCCTCGGGGCGTTGATGTTCCAGATCATCCGGGGCTATGCGGCGGTCTACGCGCCCGAGACCTGGCATGCGGTGCTCGGCGTGATGCTTCTCGTCATCATCTTCTTCGCGCCGAACGGGCTCTATGGCCTGATGACGGGCCGCAAGCCGGCGGGGACGGGCCAATGAGCGCACTCATCCTCGAAGCCCGGGACCTCGAGCTGCGCTTCGGCGGCGTGCAGGCCGCGAATGGCGCGAGCCTCAAGGTCCACGCCAATGAACGCATCGCGATCATCGGACCCAACGGCGCCGGCAAGACCACCTTCATCAATCTCTGCACCGGCTATCTCAAGCCGCAGGCGGGGTGGGTGTTCTTCGCGGGAAGCGACATCACGGCGCTCTCGCCGCGCGCCATCACCCGGCTCGGCGTCGGTCGTTCCTTCCAGATCCCGCAGCTCTTCCTCGAGAACACGGTGATCGAGAACCTCTTGCTGGCGCTCAGCGCCCGGGAGGGGACATGGTCGCCCTTCCTCAGGCTCGACCGTCATCCGAAGACCGAGGAGATGTGGGCGCTGCTCGACATCGTCGGGTTGAAGGAGGCCGGCCGCCGCATCGTGCGCGAGCTGCCGGAGGGCATGCGCAAGCTCATCGACATCGCGGTCGCGCTCGCGCTCGAACCGAAGCTGATCTTCATGGACGAGCCGACCAGCGGCGTCTCCAGCCACGAGAAGTTCCAGGTGATGGATACGCTCACCCGCGCGCTCGATGCCCGCGCCACCACCGCCATCTTCGTCGAGCACGACATGGATGTGGTCGCGCGCTACGCCAGCCGCGTCGCCGTCTGGGCCGGCGGGCGCATTGCCCATGAGGGCACGCCCGACGAGATCCTGAACCATCCCGAGGTCCGCGAGACCGTCATCGGCGTGGGAGTCTGATCATGCTGGAGATCAAGGGCCTGACTGCCGAGATCGAGGGCGTGCAGGTGCTGCGCAAGGTCGATCTGTCCCTGGCCGAGGGCGCGACGGTGGCGCTGATCGGCCGCAATGGCGCGGGCAAGACCAGCCTGCTGCGTGCCATCATGGGCTTCTTGAAGGTGACTGCCGGGGAGATCTCCTTCGACGGCAGGCCGTTGCTGCAGGTCAAGCCGCATGAGCGCCCGCGCCTTGGCATCGGCTACGCCCCGGAAGACCGCCGCCTGTTCTCGACATTCACCATCCAGGAGAATATCCGCCTGCCGGCCGAGGTGATGAGGGTGCGCGAGGCCGAGATCGCCAGGCGCCTGGAAGGCGTCTACCAGGTGCTGCCGGAACTCGCCGATCTGCGCCACCGGCCGGCCGCCGGCCTCTCCGRCGGGCAGGGCAAGATGGCTGCGCTGGCGCGCGCACTGATGGTCGGCACGCGCATCATTCTGCTGGATGAGCCGTTCCAGGGGCTCGCCCCCGTGCTCGCCAATCGTTATGCGGCTGCCTTGCGCGCCCTGCGCGACAGCCATCCCGACATCGCCTTGCTCATCACCGAATCCAATCCCAGCCTGCTCCGGACCTTCGCCGAGCGCAGCTATGCGATCGAGCGCGGCGAGGTGACCGAGATTGCCGGCGGTCTGGCGGCGAGTTCGCTGGAAGCCGCAGGCCTGCATTGACTTCGGAAGGACACCCTATGACGCAGCATTTCATCAATGGCCGCCATGTCGACGGCCGGACCGGCGAAACCATGGCGGTCCTTGCGCCCGCGACCGGCGAGGAATTCACCCGCATCGCCTGCGGCACGGCCGAGGATATCGACGATGCGGTGAAGGCGGCTCAAGCCGCCTATGAGGGCGCCTGGGGCAAGCTGACGGCCGCAGAGCGGGGCCGGCTGATTGCGAAGCTTGCGCTCAAGGTGCAGGAACATTTCGACGAACTGGCCAGGATCGAGGCGCAGGATACCGGCAAGCCGATGGCGCAGGCCAGGGCCGATATCGAGGCGACGGCGCGCTATTTCGAATTCTATGGCGGCGCGGCGGACAAGGTGCATGGCCATGTCATCCCCTTCATGAACGGCTACAGCGTCAGCGTCGTGCACGAGCCGCACGGCGTCACCGGCCATATCCTGCCCTGGAACTATCCGGCGCAGATGTTCGGCCGCTCGCTGACGGCGTCGCTCGCCATGGGCAATGCGGTGGTGCTCAAACCCGCGGAGGAGGCCTGCCAGACGGCGCTCAGGCTGGCCGTCCTGGCTTCCGAAGTCGGCTTTCCCGATGGCGCGATCAATATCGTCACCGGGCGCGGCCATGAGGCGGGCGCTGCGCTCTCGGCCCATCCCGGCATCGGCTTCATGTCGTTCACCGGCTCGCCCGAGGTCGGCAAGATGGTGCAGAAGGCCTGCGCCGAGAACCTGATCGGCTGCACGCTGGAACTCGGCGGCAAATCCCCGCAGATCGTCTTCGACGATGCCGATTTCGACGCGGCGGTTCCGATCGTCTGCAAGGCCATCGTGCAGAATACCGGGCAGACCTGCTCCGCCGGCAGCCGCGTGCTGGTCCAGAAAAACGTCTATGACGCCTTCGTCGGCGCCGTCGCCAGGCAGTTCTCCACGCTGCGGGCCGGAACGCCGGAGATGGATCTCGATTGCGGGCCGGTGATCAACGCCAGGCAGCAGGGCCGGGTGCAGAGCTTCATTGACCAGGCCCGCGAGCAGGGCATCCCGGTCCTCGCCGAAGGGCAGATCGCGCAGGGCGTGCCGAATGGCGGCTTCTACGTCACGCCGACCCTGTTCGGCCCGGTGCCCCGGGGCAACCGGCTGGAGCAGGAGGAGGTCTTCGGGCCGGTGCTCTCGGCGTTCCCGTTCGAGGACGAGAGCGACGCCATCCGGCTTGCCAATTCGACCGCCTATGGACTCGTGGCCGGCATCTGGACCGGCAATGGCGGGCGTCAGCAGCGCGTGGCGAAGGGCGTCCGCGCCGGCCAGGTCTTCATCAATGGCTATGGCGCCGGCGGCGGCATCGAGCTGCCCTTCGGCGGCACCGGCAAGAGCGGTCATGGCCGCGAGAAGGGCTTCATGGCGCTGGAAGAGTTCGCGGTGACCAAGACGATCGTCCACAAGCACGGCTGACTCTTTCACGGTGAAGCGCCGGAACCTCGCCGAAAACCCTCTCCGATAGTTATCGGGAGGGAATTGCGCCCCACCTTCTCCCCTTGCGGGAGGAGGTGGCCCGAAGGGCCGGATGAGGGGGCGCGGTGCCCTTGCCGGTTATCGCCCCGCAAGCCTCAAACCTTCCAACGTCGCGCGACCCCTCACCCCAACCCTCTCCCGCAAGGGGAGAGGGGGCAGATCGCGCCGAATCCCGCCTCGGTCGCTGCCATCTATCTTGCGATGGTGGCGGCATCGAGCATGCGCTACGGCCTGTTCGGCATCGCCTTCGCCTGGGGCTCGCCAACCACGCGGGCCGCTCTACGATCATGCCGGGTTCGCGGCGCTGGCAGTGGTCGCTGCCGCCTTGATGCTCGCGGCCACGCTTGCGGCTGCGCTGGCGCGGCGCGCGCCGACGCCCTCCAAGGCATGAGCCTCGAGGCGGATGCCTACATCAGGATCACATGGCGGATCGTGCGGCCTTCGGCCAGCGCGTCAAAACCCTCGTTGATCTCGTCGAGCCCGCTCGTGCTGGTCAGCAGCTTGTCGACCGGCAGCTTGCCGCGCAGGTAGAGGTCGATGAAGCGCGGGATGTCGCGGCCGGGGATGCAGCTCCCGACATAGGAGCCCTTCAGGGTCCGCTCCTCGCCGACCAGCTTGACCGGAGCGAGCGCGAGCGTGTGCGCCGGGTTGGCAAGGCCGGCCGTGGTCGTCGTGCCGCCGCGCCTGGTGATCTGATAGGCGAGCTCGAGTGCCTTGACCGAGCCTGCCATCTCCAGACCGTGGTCGACGCCGCCTTTGGTCGCCGCGCGGATCGCCTCGACGACGCCGGGATCGCCGGCATTGAAGGTGTCGGTAGCGCCCAACTCGCGGGCGATCCGGAGCTTGTCCTCGGAGAGATCGACCGCGATCACGCGGGCGGCGCCGCAGGCGACAGCGCCGAGCAGCGCGCTCAGCCCGACGCCGCCGAGGCCGACGACGGCGACGCTCTCGCCGGCGCGGACCTTTGCCGTGTTCACCGCGGCGCCAACCCCGGTCAGCACCGCGCAACCGAACAGCGCCGCGATCTCGTGCGGGATATCGGCCTCGATCTTCACCAGCGAGTAGCGCGAGATCACCGCATGCTCGGCAAAGGCCGAGACGCCGACATGGTGGTTCACCGCCCGGCCATGGGCCCCATCGGCACCGGACGGGGCCGGTTGCCGTCGATCACCGAGAGGTCGGAATGGCAGAGCCCGGTGGCCCGCACGCGGACCAGGACCTCGCCCGGGCCGGGCGGCGCAAGCTCGACCTCTTCGATCGCAAGCGGCCTGGAACGCGCATAGGGCGCGGCGACTGGGCTGGCATTCAGGACGGCGGCGCGGATCTTCACGGGCGTTTCCTTGGGCAGGCTGAGTTCTATGGCCGGCCGAAGGTCGGGCGCGATGCGAGCCCTGTCAAAGAGGAAATCGCGATCAGCCGTATAAGGCCGGGCGATCACCGTCCTCACCGAGCGTCGCCGTCCAGGTTTCGTCGGCCACCAGCCCGCGCAGGATCTCCCAGGAAAGCTGGCCGATGGCGCGCGCCGCAGCCGGCATCGGGCGCTCGGTCGAGTAGGCGAGATAGACCTTACGATGGAGTGCGGGCCGGTCGATCCGCCAGGTCTGGAAGATGCCGGCCCTGGCCTGCGCGCTGACGGCCATGCGGGGCAGGATGCCGTAGCCCAGCCCACGCTCCGCCAGCCGCTTGATCTGCGAGTAGGATTCGATCTCGATCGCCGGGTTGATGGCGGCGTGGACGCCAAGCGCGGCCTCGTCGAYCTGGTCGCGCAACCCGTGCCCCTGGCCCGGCAGGATCAGATCGAGTTTGGCCGCCTCGGTCAGGCTGACGGTGCCCCCGGCCGGCGCCGCGACAGCATTCAGCGAAGGCGCTCCGAACAGGCAGAGCTCCTCGGTCAGGACATGGTGGATGCCGAGGCCCTTGGGGTCGGAGGTCGAGTAGATCACCGCGAGGTCGACCTCGCCGCGGCGGAGCCAGTCGAGCACGAAGCCGCTCATCGCCTCGGCGATACGGATGCGCACCGCGGGGTAGCGGTCCCGCGCCGCCTCGATCAGCGGCACGCTGAACTGTTCGCTGACGGTGCCTGGCAGGCCGATGCGGACCTCGCCGCCGGGCGCGGCCGATACGCCGCGCACGGAGTCGCGCAGTTCGGCGAATTCGGCGAGGATGGAGCGGGCCCGCGCGAGCAGGCGCTCGCCTGCTTCGGTCGGGATGACGCCGCGCGTGCCGCGATGCAGGAGCGGCACGCCGAGCTCATCCTCCATATGGCGCAGATGCTGGCTGAGCGCCGGCTGGGCGACGCGCAGCTTGGTTGCAGCCTTCGAGAACGAGCCCTGTTCGACGATCGCGGTGAAATAGCGGAGCTGGCGCAGATCCATCGCGGCTTCATCTCTCCCGGCGGCCCATGAATGATCGCCGCATGGTGGTAGCGTCCGCGGCGTGCGAAGGCCAGAGACCCCCGGCACGGCGATGCAACGGCTGAACGGCAACGCGCTGCGGGGCGCAGCGAAACGACGTGAAATCAGCGTCGTGTCGCGCGCTCCCTGAAACACTCTTGCCGGGGGGCGCCCAAGCTTTCGGTTATGCGCGCCAGAGCGAAGGCTTATTGGCCGTCACGCAACGGCACGTGCATCCTCGCAGGTGGCGTGAGGACGGGAGGCCCTCTTCAAGGAGCGCCTCATCCGAAACGCCCAGCAGCAGCAACCGGCGCAAGACGCCGGATGGTCACGTTCAGGAGGAATGCCATGTCCAGGGATCTGATCTTGCCGAGCCGTGCCAGCCGTCGCGGCTTCCTCAGCGGCGCTGTCGCGCTTGCGGCGGGGGCGACCATGCCGATCGGCGCCATGTCCTTCGCCAAGGCGCCGCTCTCCAACAATCAGGCGCCCTATTTCTACCGCTTCATGCTCGGCCCTTCCGAGGTGACGGTCATCTCCGACGGGCCGCTGCCGCTCGGGGACCCCGGCACGAATTTCGTCGGCGTCGCCAAGGACGAGGTCTACAGGATGCTGGAGACGAACTTCCTGCCGAAGGACAATGTCGTCCTCGAGCAGAACGTTCCGGTGGTGAATTTTGGCGATCGGCTGGTGATGTTCGACACCGGCATGGGCTTTTCGAAGGCCTTCGGCCCGACGACCGGGCGCCTGCAGAAGAGCCTGCAGGAGGCCGGCATCAAGCCCGGGGATATCGACGCCATCGTCTGCAGCCATGCCCATATCGACCATATCGGCGGCATCTGCACGGCGGACGGCAAGGCCAATTTCCCCAATGCGCAGATCTATATCAGCCAGATCGATTTCGATTTCTGGACGGATGAAAGCAAGCTCGGCTCGCCTCTCAAGGCCTTCGTCGAACACGCGCGCGCCAATCTTCTGCCGGTGCGCGACCGCATCGTCTTCTTCCGGGATGGTCAGGAATTCCTGCCGGGCATCCAGGCGATCGCGGCGCCGGGCCACACCGCCGGCCATCACATCTTCATGGTGTCCTCGGGCGGAAAGACCTTCGCATTCCTTGGCGATCTGACCCACCACGCGGTGCTGCTGCTCGAGAAGCCGCTGATGGAATTCGCCTATGACAGCGACCCCAAACAGGCCGCACAGTCGCGCGTGAAGCTGCTCGGCATGCTGGCGGCCAACAAGACACCCGTAATGTCCTATCACTTTGCCTGGCCGGGTTTCGGTAATCTGGCCAAGGCGGGCGATGGCTACCGTTATTTTGCCGCACCTATGGACATGCTGCGTGGGTGAGTGAGCTGCGCTGCGGTGCTCCTCCCCCTGCGGCGCMTCACCGGGGCCGGGGTCTGCACGAATGCTTCGGCCTTCGCGCAGGCTCCGGCCTTCCCTTGCCGGGCCTTTCAGTCTCGCAGGGGGCGGGGCACCGTCACCGGGCGTGCCTCGCGGGCCTGGGCGGCAAGGCGCATCGGTGCATTGACCGCGCCAAAACCGGAATAGCCGCCGCGACGCTCGACGATCTCGAAGAAGAAGCGCTGGGCGAAGACGTGACTGTAGACCTGCAGGAACTCGGCCTCGCCGTCGCGGTCGTAGAGGATGTKGTGCTCGCGCAGCCGGTCGATGACGTCGGGCTCCAGTCCGTGCCGGGCCTCCAGGTCGTCGTAATAGTTCGCGGGGATGTCGAGGAAGGACAGCCCTGCCGCGCGCATCGCCGTGACGGCGGCAAAGATGTCGGGTGCGCTGAAGGCGATATGTTGCACGCCAGAGCCGAAATGCTCGGAGACGAAGCGCGAGGAGAGCGTCCGTGTCGCCTGCGAACCGTTGAGCACGAAGCGGACGGCACCGTCTCTGCTGATGATCGGCCGGCTCGCGACCAGTCCGGCGGGATCCGCGACATCGGTTTGCTGGATGCGCTCCAGTTCGAAGAGCGAGGTATAGAACAGCAGCCAGGACAGCATCTCCTCGTAGTCCATCGACTGCGAGATATGGTCGACGCTGTCCAGGAGGGCAGGTGAGGGCGCGCGCTCATCTACCGTTGCGATGAACTCCTTCTCCCAGACATGGCCGAGCTCGCCCTTGGGCTCGGTGAAGTAGATCAGCGCGCCGCCGACTCCACGGATCGCCGGAATATGCATCTCGCCCGGCGCGATCGGCTGCTCGAAGGCTGCGATTTTGAGCTGCTTCGCCCGCGCCATGGCCTGCGCCACATCCGCCACCCGCAGGCCGATCGCACAGACGCCGGGCCCGTGCATGATCGCATGCGACTGGGCAAAGCCGTCCTTCTCGGTGTTGAGCACGAGATTGATGCCGCCCTGGCTCCAGCGCGTTACCGCTTTGCTGACATGGTGCCCGGTCTGCCGGAAGCCGAGCGCGGTGAAGAGTTCCGCCAGGCTGTGGGCCGTCTCCTCGTCGAGCGCGAACTCGATGAACTCGACGGCAAGGCAGGGCGCGCGCGGTGGCAGCTCCGGCGCGACCTGGTCGGCGAGCTGGATCAGCGAGCGCACGCCGTCGGTCGCGAGCCGCCGGGCCGAGCCGGCGCGAAACTGGTCGTTGAAGACCTCGAGTGAGAGCGGCCCGGAATAGCCCGTCGCCTCGACGGCCCTGACGAAATTCGCCACCGGCAGATCGCCCTGTCCGGGGAAGCAGCGGAAATGCCGGCTCCAGCTCAGCACATCCATGTCCAGCGCGGGCGCATCGGCGAGCTGGACGAGGAAGATGCGGTCTCCGGGGATCGTCGTGATCGGCCCCAGGGGCGAGCGCCGCGCAAGCGTGTGGAACGAGTCGAGGATCAGGCCGATGCGCGGATGGTCGGCCCGGCGCACGATCTCCCAGGCGTCGCGGTAGTCGTTGATATGCCGGCCCCAGGCCAGCGCCTCGAACCCGACCTTGACGCCATGTTTCTCCGCCAGGGCTCCGAGCTCTCGCAGATCGGCCGCTGCACGGTCGATGCCGGCCTCGGCCGGCGGCGAGACATTGGAGCAGATCAGCATCAGCTCGGCGCCRAGCTCGTTCATGATCGCGAATTTGCGCTCGGCCCGGGCGAAGGCGCGGGCGCGCTGCGGCTCCGGCATGCCCTCGAAATCGCGGAAGGGCTGGAAGGCGGCGATGCCCAGGCCGAGATCGGCGATCATCCGGCCGACATCGCGCGGGCTGCCGTCGAAGGTCAGGAAGTCATTCTCGAAGACCTCAACCGCATCGAACCCGGCGCCGGCGATGGCTTGCAGCTTCTCGGCAAGATCGCCGCTGAGCGAGACGGTGGCGATCGAGGTCGGTTTCATGCTGCACCTGTCCCGGACAAGACCCGCAGCGGAGCGGGCTTGACGGTTGCCCCGGTTCGGGCTGCCTCTGCAACGGCCTCGACGACCGCCAGCGTGCGGGCGGCATCGGCTGCGCCGGTCAGCGGCGCTTCGCTGCCGCGGATGACGGCGCAGAAGTGCCTGAGTTGTTCGGCCAGCGGTTCGACAGGCTCGACGCCACGGCTCTCGTGCTGGAGCGGCTCCCACCAGCCGGCCTTGTCCCCGTAGTGCCAGAAATCGAGCTTCGGCAAGGCCAGCGAGCCTTCGCTGCCGGCGATCAGGTAACAATGGCCCTCGCGCTGCGGATAGGCCTTGTTCTCGCCCGAACTGAGCTCCCAGCTCCAGGGCGAGGGCGTTACGTCCGAGACGGTCGCGGTCCCGAGTGCACCATTGCTGAAGCGGAAGATCAGGGCGGCGCTGTCCTCGACGGCAAAGCCGCGTGTCGCGTTGGAGGTGATGGCCTGCACGCTGTCGATCTCGCCGCAGATGAAGCGGAGATTGTCGATATCGTGGATCAGGTTGATCAGCACTGGCCCGCCGCCCGGCTCGCGCCGCCAGGCGACGTCGAAATAGTCGTCCGGCTTCTTGATCAGGAACAGCGCATTGACGGCGACCAGTCGGCCGATGCCGCCTTCGCCGACGATCCTTCGCGCCGCCTTGACGATCGGGTTGTGGCGGCGGTGATGGCCGGCAAGCACGGCGACGCCCGTGCGCGCCTGGGCATCGACGAGCTGTTGCGCCGCAGCGACGCTCTCGGCGAGCGGCTTCTCGACCAGCACCGGCACGCCGGCCTCGAGGCAGTCGATCGCGCCCGGGACATGCAGCGCATTGGGCGTCGCGATGATGGCGCCGTCCGGCTTCATCGCTGCCAGCATCTCCTGCTGCGACGGGAACCAGCGCAGATTCCGCTCGGCCGCGATGGCCTTTGCCGCCTCGGTCGGGTCGCAGATGGCGGCCAGTGAGCAATCCGGCGAGGCCTCGATGCGCAGGAGATGGGCGCGGCCGATCAGGCCGGCGCCGACGAGCGCGATCTGGAGAGGTTTGCTCATGCGGCCTCCGTCATTGCGCCGCCGAGGAAAAGCTGGCCGACGCGCGGATCGGCGAGGATATCGGCAGCCGGTCCCTGCATCCTGGTCTGGCCCAGCTCCAGCACAAGCCCCTCATCGGAGATCTCCAGCGCCGAGCGGGCATTCTGCTMGACCATCAGGATGGTGACGCCGCGCGTGCGCAGATTCTGCAGAATGCCGAAAGTCTCCTGCACCATCATCGGCGACAGCCCGATCGAGGGCTCGTCGATCAGCACGAGCTTGGGGTCGAGCAGCAATCCGCGCACGATCTCGAGCTGTTTCTGCTCGCCGCCCGAGAGGGTGGACGCCTGCTGGTCGGCCTTGCGGCGCAGCGCCGGAAAGCGATCGAGCGCGGCTTCCAGCCGCTTCGGCATATCGGTGATGCGCGAGCCCGCCGCGACTGCGCCGAGCTCGATATTATGGCGCACGGAGAGCTCGGGGAAGATGTTGCGCCCCTGCGGCACATAGCAGATGCCGGCCTCCAGGAGCTTGCGCTGGTTCCAGTGGGTGATTTCGGTGCCGTCCAGCCGGATATGGCCCTCGCGGACCTTGAGCAGGCCGAAGATCGCCTTGAAGACGGTCGACTTGCCGGCGCCGTTGGGGCCGATCACCGTGGTGATGGCGGCGCGCCGGACCTTGAAGCTCGTGCCGTTCAGGATGGTCATGGCGCCATAGCCGCCGACCACGCCGTCGAGTTCGAGGATATGGGCGTCCATTCCAGTCGCTCCTCAATGGCCGAGATAGGCTTCGATGACCTGTGGATTGGCCCTGACTTCGGCAGGCGTTCCCTCGGCCAGGACCTTGCCTTCCGCCAGCACGAGCACGCGGGTGCAGAGCGACATGACGAAGTCCATGTTGTGCTCGATCACCACGAAGGTCGCGCCCTGCTCGGCATTGATGGCGCGCAGGCGCTCCTTGAGGTCGCCGAGCATGGTCAGGTTGACGCCGCCCGCCGGCTCATCGAGCAGCACGAGGCGGGGCCCCGCCATGAAGGCCATCGCGGCATCGAGCAGCTTCTGCTGGCCATAGGAGAGCCCGCCCGCCTTGGCGTCGACGAGATGGCCGAGTTTGAAGAAACCGATCATCCGGTCGGCCTTCTCCGTCAGCCCGGCATCGCGCCGCCCGAAGAAGCGCGTGAGCATCGTGCCCTCATGTTCCTGGCCGGCGAGGATCAGGTTCTCGCGCACCGAGAGCTCGGGGAAGACCTGGAGCAGTTGGAATGTGCGGCTGACGCCGAGGCGGTTGAGGTCGGAGGGGCGCATGCCGGTGACCTCCTTGCCGTCGAGTTTCACCGTGCCCTCGGTCGGGTCGAGCTGGCCCAGGATGCAGTTGAACAGGGTMGAYTTGCCGCAGCCATTCGGCCCGATGATGCCGAGGATCTCGCCCTCCTTGACGGAGAAGGAGACACCGTTCACCGCCTTGATGCCGCCGAAGGCCTTGTGGATGTTCGAGACTTCGAGGACCGGGCTCATGAGCGGCCTCCGGTGTTGGCGGCCACGCTCTTGCCGATCTTGCCCTTGCCGGTGAGCTTCGCCCAGCCGCGTTCGAGCAGGCCGCTCACGCCCTGCGGGCAGGCGATCAGCAGCAGCATGACGATGGTCGCGAAGATGATCAGGTAGAGCGACCCGACGACGCGCAGCCATTCCGGCAGCACCACGCCGAGCAGCGCGCCGATGAACGGGCCGAGCAGGTAGCCGGCGCCGCCCGCGACCACCATCAGCAGCAAGAAGAAGCTCTGCGACAGCGAGAAGGGCGAGGGGTCGATGAATTCGACCAGCGGAGCGTAGAGCGCGCCGGCAAAGCCGGCATAGGCCGAGCCGATGGCGAAGGCGAGCAGCGTGTACATGCGCGTGTCGATGCCGAGGCTGGCGGCCCGGATCGGGTTCTCGCGCAGCGCCGTGAAGGCGCGGCCCCAGGGCGAGCGGATCATCCACCATAGCGCGATCGCCAGGATCAGGGTGACGATGACGACGAAACGGTGGAAGGCGAGCGCGCCGTCGAGCTTGAGCCCGAAAAAGCTGGGGCGCGGGATGTTCGAGAGCCCGAAGACGCCGCCGGTCAGCCATTGCTCGTTGCGCAGGATCAGCCAGATCAGCGTGGAGAAGGCGAGCGTGACGAAGGCGAGGTAATGCGCCTTGACCCGCAGCGCCGGGAAACCGAGCACTAGCCCGACCGCGAAGGTCAGCAGGCCCGAGATCGCAAAGGAGGCGTACCAGTTCAGCCCGGCCTTGGTGGTCAGCAGCGCCGTCGCATAGGCGCCGAGCCCCATGAAGGCGGCCTGTGCCAAAGACTTCAGGCCGGCATAGCCGAGCGTCAGGTTGAGGCCCATCACGGCAATGCTCATCACCAGCCAGAGCGAGAGCACATAGGTACCATAGCGGCCCATGCCGGCCGGGGCGAACCAGAGGATGACGGCGCCGAGCATCAGCGTGATCAGGGTGCCGTCGGCGAAGGCGGCAAGGGACGGCACTCTTGAAAGGCGGCCGCGCTGCTGCGGCAGGCTTGCCTCGGTCGCGGGCGCGGTCATACGCGGCGCTCCTCTTTGCGGCCCATCAGGCCTTCCGGCTTGAGCAGGATGATGACGACGAGAAGAACGAGCGGCACGGCCAGGCGATAGGAGGATGAGATATAGGCCGCCGCCATGCTGTCGACGATGCCGACCACGAGTCCGCCGACCAGCGCGCCGCGCACCTGGTTGAAGCCTCCGACGATGGCGGCGATGAAGGCGAACAGGCCGATGACCTCGCCGTTCGAGAATTTTGCCAGATAGATCGGTGAGATCAGCACCGAGGCGACGACGGCGAGCGCGGCGTTGATCACGAAGGTCAGCAGGACCATGCGCTCGACCGGGATGCCGAGAATGCGCGCGACGGTCGGGTTCTGGGCCGTGGCCTGCATCTGTCGGCCAAGCCGCGTGCCGCCGACGAACCATTGCAGCAGGCCGATCACCGCGAATGCAACGACGATGATGGCGACATGCTGCAGCGAGATCGAGGCGCCGAAGACCGAGATCGTCTGGGTCGGCACGAACGAGGGGAAGTTCTGTGCCTCCGCCGAGAAGCCGTCCTTGGCGCCTTCCTTCATGATGATCGAGAGCGCCATCGTGGCGATGGCAAGCGGCAGGACGCCGTGCCGGATCATCGGATCGACCACCGCGACCTTGAACCCGACGCCGAAGATCAGGATGAAGGCGGCGATGCCGATCAGTGCGCCCAACCAGATCGGCGCGCCGAACAGCTTGATGGCGAGCAGGACCAGCACCGCCGGCAGCATGACGAACTCGCCCTGGGCGAAATTGATCGTCTGAGAGGTCTGCCAGACCAGCGTGAAGCCGATCGCGGCCAGCGCGTAGATCGCGCCGGTGGCGATGCCGGCGATGAGATAGGCGATGAATTCAGCCATGGCGCGTCCTTGTCCTGTTGGCGCTGCCTGTGTTCCGACCTGCCGTCGTCCCCCCGGCGCTGGCGGCCGCAGGCCGCATGGAGCCGCAAGCCAGTTCCGGCGCGTTGCGTCCGCTTCTGGATCCCGGGCGTCCGTGCGGTCGCCCGGGATGACGTGACGAGGTGTCGTCGTCGTGAGGCTGGGTCTTACGGCTTGATCTTGGGCAGGGTCGCGTTGATCACCTGCTTGCCGTTGATCACCTCGGCGAGGAAGCTCTCGCGGTCGAGGTCGCCATTGCTCTCGATGGTGGTTTCCATCAGGATTCCCGGCTCGTCCGAAGGCTTGATCGTCGCGCCGCGCAGCGTATCGGCGAGGCCCTTCTTGTCGAACTTGTTCTGCTTCTCGGTCGCCCACTTGATCATGTAGACGGCCATGTAGCCCTTCAGGCCGTTATGGTCGGAGGCATAGTTGTACTTGGCCTGGTACTTCTTGCCGAATTCCTGGAAGGCCGGGATCGGCGCGTCGATCGAGAGGCCGACATGGCCCTTGACGCCGTTGGCAGCGTCGCCCGCGAGCTCGATGACCTTGGCGCCGAGCAGCGTCGTCTCGCCGACCATTGGCTTGCTGATGCCCTGCTGCTTGGCGGCGCGCAGGAAGCGGGCGCTCTCTTCCTCGTTGAGATAGACGAAGATGGCGTCGGCATTCGAGTTCTTGATCTTGATGGCGTCGGCGGCGAAATCGGCCTGGCCCTGTTCGGTCGCGACATCGGCCGCCACCTTGATGCCGGCCTTCTCGAGTTCGGGCAGGATGGCGTCGCGCCCGCCCTTGCCGAAGTCGTTATTGACCCAGACGACGGCGACCGAACCCGCCTTGACCGTGTTCTTCAGATAGTTCGCGATCTTCGGCATCGCCGCCGCCTGGCTGAGCGAGGTGCGGAACAGGTACTGGTTGCCCTGCTTGGTCAGCCCTTGGCATTGATGTCGGCGACGGCGAGATCGATGCCGTTCTTCCAGTTGGTGCCGGCGGTCGCGCCCGCACCCGAGAGCTCGACGACGTCGACGAGCTTGACCTTGTCCTGCGCCAGCGCCGGCGTCGCGAGCCCTGCGCCGAGGGCCGCGGCGATGATCCATTTGAATGTCATGATGTTTCCTCCAGTTGTCCGGTTTCTTGTCTCCGCCCGGTCTCGCCGGGGCGTCGCTCAGGCAGCGCGATCGATCGTCGCGCGCGCCGCCATGACCCTGTCGAAGGCCTCGGCCTTCGCGTTATCCGAAGGCTCTGCGCCGATGATCTCGATCAGGTGGCACCGCGCTTCGAAACGGGCGGCCCGTGCGGCCGCCGCGTGCATCGCCAGTGACACAGAATGCGCGATCGGCGAGCCGAGCAGCACACGCGTGGTCCTGTTGGCGACGGCGATTGCCGGCATGTCCGATCCCTCTTGGCTCGCCCGTCATGGTCGCAGGCGTTGCCATACGTCAGATAAACCGATTTAGGCTAGTAACGCGATAACCAATTCAATCGCATTACCTAACCTGATGTTATCTTTTCCACCGCCTTGACTGGGGCGCGCAGGCGGGATGAGACCACCGCGTTCATCTCCTCGCGCAGCAGGGTGACGAAGGTTTCGGCATAGAGCGAGGGCGCCTTGTCGTTCTTGATCGCAACATAGGTCTGGAAGCGGGTCGGCTCCTCGATCGGGATCGCGGTGATGCCCTGCATCGAGCCATGCGCGACGGTGAACTGGTCGATGATGGCGATGCCGAGCCCGGCCCGCACGAGCGAGCAGACCGTGGTGCCGAAGCGGGCCTTGATCCGCATGTCATAGGCCAGGCCCTGCCGGCTGAAGATCTCGCTCATGACCCGGCCATAGGGATCGTTGGGATCGATGCCGATCAGTTCGTGCTGCACGATCTCGCGCGCCGACAGGCAGGCGCGGCCGGCAAGCTCATGGCTGTCGGGGACGATGCAGAGCAGTTCGCCCACCGCCAGGGGGACGAAATCGATACCGGGATGGTCGAGCTTGTAGCTCATCGCCGCGATCTCGCCCTTGCCGAGCAGGAGATAGTCGAGCGCCTCCTCGATCTTCAGGATGTTGATGTCGATGCGCAGGTCCGGATGCTTGCGCCGCAGCCGCTCGATCGCACGAGGCACCATGACATGGCAGATGCTCGGCACGGAGCCGAGCTTGAGCTCGATCTCGCCGCCGCGCTCGATGCGGGCGAGCGTGTAATGCAGGTCGTCGACCTTCTTGTAGACCCCGTTGATCTGCTCGAAGATGTCGTTGGCCTCAGGGGTTGGAATGTAGCGCCCATGCCGGCGCTCGAACAGTTTCAGCCGCAGCGTACGCTCGGTATGCTTCATCAGGCGGCTGATGCCCGGCGCCGAGACGCTGAGCAGCTTGGCCGCCCCGGCAATCGTGCCGGTGATCATGATGGCGCGGATCACCTCGATCTGGCGGAGGGTCAGCATGACCGGCGTATCCTTCCCCATCCAGTTTTGCGACAAGCGGAGGCGAGGGCCGGATGACTGTCAAGCGGGCCGGACGGGAGCAGATCGTGGAAGTCGAGATCAGGCGGGTAACCGCGGCGGACATGGCCCTGTTCGACCGCGTCGACGAGGATGTCTTCGACGAGCCGGTCGATCCGGCAAGGCTCAGCGCTTATCTCGCCTCGCCGGGCCATCTCATGCTTGTCGGGCTTCGCCAGGACGTGGTGGTGGCGCAGGTCGCTGCCGTGATCCATCGCCATCCCGACAAGAAGACGGAACTCTATATCGATGAGGTCGCCGTTGCCCCCGCGCTGCAGCGCCAGGGGTTGGCGCGGCGGATGCTTGACGACATGTTCGCCTGGGGCCGCGAACTCGGTTGCGAGGAGGTCTGGGTCGGAACCGAGCTGGACAACGAGCCGGCGCGCGCGCTTTACGAACGGCCGTTCGGATCGGGCGGCGTCTTCGTCATGTATGCCTGCGTGCTCTAGGCTTGGGGCCTGTCACTCGCGCTATCGCTCTGGCACCGCAATCGGGCTTTCGGTGCCTCGCCAGGGACGACGATGGCTGACGACGAGACCGCGATGCAACTCGGCGAGGACGAACTGCGCGCGATCGCGCTCTATGCCGCAAGCTGTGCCAGGCAGGCGCTGCCGCTTTTCGAATCCAGATACCCTGCCGATCATCGTCCGCGAGACGCGATCGAGGGTGCGGAGGCGTTCGGGCATGGAGGCAGGCGGACCGCTCTGTTACGCTCGCAGGCCTGGGCGGCGCATGCCGCCGCTCGCGAGGCGCAGGATCCTGCCGCCACTGATGCCGCCCGAGCCGCCAGTCTCGCGGCCGCGGCCGCGTATCTGCACCCCAAGGCCACTCCGCACCAGGTCAGGCACATCCTCGGCGCAGCGGCTCATCAGGCACAGGCCCTGGAAATCGCAGCGGGAGATGACGAGACCGTCGGCGAAGAGCAGCTTCGCTGGGCTCTGAAACACGCGCCTCCGGCCGTTCGCGACGTCTTGCGGCGCATGCCCAACGTGCCTGCCGGTCGAAGCCGCATGGGAGATTTCCTCCGTGAGCTCGACACCGGCCTTCGGGGCTAGTGGCCGGCTCTTCTGCGAATTCGCGCAAGGGTCGCACCCCGGTCTTCAGGGGTCGGAACCCGGGCCGGGGCGCTCGAGACGACGCCGTGCCGGGGAGCGCGCTTCAGTCTGCGCCCGGCAGTTTTCGGGTCAGTTCGGCCTGGGTTTGCAGGAGCGGCAAGGTCTTGCTGGCAAAACCCTTCAGTTCGGTATCCGTGCCAGCCTGGGCGTAGCCGGAAAACAGCGCCATCGCCTCGTCCTGGGCTTGCTTCTGCGCGCCGACATAGGCGCGGTCGAACTCAGGCCCCTGCTTGTCGCCGAGCTCGCGCAGGATGTCCTGATGCGCCTGGTCGGGCCGTTCCGGCAGGGCGATGCCAGAGCGCTTCGCCACGATCTGGCGCAAGCCGGTGCCTGCGATCGTGCGGTCGTTCACGGCCTGATGCGCAAAGGCCTTGATCTCGGGCGAGGAACTCTTCTGCAAGGCGAGCGTGCCGAGCTCGACGGCCATCATGTTCGAGACTGCGGCTCGTCTGACGAATTCATCGGCCTGGAGCGCTTCCTGTGCAGGAGCACGGGAAACGCAAAACGCCAGTGCCACCAGGGCAAGCAGGACTGCTCTCATCAATTCCTCGCAGCTGTGCGGCCCCCCAATGAGGGATAACCTGCAATCCGCGCCGAGGTTCCGGATATCGGGGTTAGAGGACGTCGCTGACACGCAGCCGTGTCGAGTCCATGTGCCGGCCGATGACGTCCGCCAGTGCGTCCGCGTCGCGCTTCTTCAGCGCGACGATCATCTCCTCATGCTCCGCCACGGCCCCGGCCCATTTCACCGGGCCCTCATTGCCGATGAAGCGCAGCCGTTTGATCCGCGCCTGCAGGGTCTCGTGCATCTCCATCAGCACGGCATTGCCGGAAGCGGCCACGATGGCGCTGTGGATCGCCTGGTTGAGCTTGAAATATTCGAGCCGGTTCTTGGTCTCATATAGCTCCAGCATCTGCCTGTGCAGTGCGTGGATCGCCTCGATCGTCTCGTCGCTGGCCAGCTGACAGGCCATCCGGCCTCCGAGTTGCTCGAGCGTCTTCAGCACCTGCAGGATCTGGGCGAGATCCTTGTCGGTGAAGCGGCGCACGATCGCGCCCTTGGCGGGCAGGATCTCGACCAGACCTTCGCTTGCCAGCGTCTTGATCGCCTCGCGCAGTGGAGTGCGCGAGACGCCGAGCTGGGCGCCGACCTGCCCTTCGTTGATCCGCTGGCCAGGCGCGAGCCGGCCTTCGATGATCATGTCGCGCAGGCGCTCCAGGACCTCGTCATGCAAGGTGCGCCGGGTGATGCGCGGATAGATATCCGGCGCGGCCCGGGTGATGTCGGCTTCGTTTGTCATCGCCGTCCCTCGTTTTCATCGTTACGGCATGGGGTCGTCAGCCTGTCAACGCGCCGCAGCTGCGCGCTCCACCGGGCTTTCGGCGAAGATCTCGTCCTGCCTGCGCCGGGTCTGGAGGAGGGCCGAGCCCTGATCGATCTCGACATCGCCGAGTTTGATCGCGGCTCCGGCCGCCACGGGGCGAACCAGCTTGCGGTTGGCAACCAGGTAGAACGGGGCAGGGCGGTYATCGGCGAGCGCCGCGGCCGGACGCATTTCGGCGCCGACGCTGTCGATGCTGTGGTGATGGCCGCCCATGGTGAGCACGGTGCCGGCCGGCAGGTCCCGCTCCGCAACGGCAACCAGGTCCCAGCGCGGACGATAATCCTCGCCATAGCCGGACCGGCCGAGCCCGGCCGCATCGAGAATGCTGGTCGCGGCCTCGATGCCGAGCAGGTGTCGCGGCAGGTAAAGCATCGCGGTCTTGGCAGTGCGGCTGACCACATGGCCCTTGCCGGCAAGCATGTCCCAGGTGGCATCGTCCTCGCAGCGCACGACGATGAAGACGCCGCCGGCGAAGCTCGCTTCCTCCGCCAGACGGAGATGATGGAAGACATCGACGCGGCGTGTGCCGGCGCTCAGGCCACCCTGGCGGCGTTCGGCGAAGAGGTCGGCGATTTCGGGAATGCGGGCCGGCGGGGCATGGAAGCCGGGCGTATCGGGGCCAAGCCCGGTCGCATTGGCGACAAGCGTCATTTCGCAGAGATCAGGAACGGCCCTGAGCGGGAAGGCGCTGCCCAGGATGCGGGCACGCTCGGCGGCATTGCGGACGGTCGAACGCGAACCGGGCAGCCAATGCTCGCGCAACTTAGGGAGCGAATGCGTCACCCCGTTGCAGGTCACCGCACCGGTCGCGGCATCGAGAACGAAATCATATTCGCTCGACTTGCCGGCGGCGATGATCTCCAGCCCGAGCACCTCGGCCCAGGTGACGAGGGCAATCAGCAGGCTCGGCTGGTCGCCGTCCACCGGCGTGACGACGACGCCCTTGTCCTGCGCCATGCGGGCGAGACCGGGGCCGACGACGCTGTCTGCTTCCTTGGAAACGAGCGCGACATGGCGCCCGGCCTCGATCGCCGCCAGGCTGTGGCGGGTTGCGGCTTCCGGGCTGCCGGTCGCCTCGATCAGCAGGTGGAAGGGCAGGTCGATGACGGTCTCCAGACGCCCGGCGGCAATATGGCGACCGGCCTCCCAGGCCGCCTTGGCTTCCGCCGGTGTTTCGCAGGCGACGATTTCGGAGGCGGGGATGCCGGCGGCCGCCATGGCACGGGCTGCGCCCTCAGGTGTCATGTCCACCGCGATGCGCGCATTGACCAGCCTGATCCGCCTTGCCTGGCCCAGGAAGCTCTGGCCGAAGCCGCCGCTGCCGACCAGACAGGTCTCGATCGGGGTCTTGATGCCGCTGTAGAGCGAATGAAAGTTCATGGGCAGATCCTCCGGGCGCCGCGTCGCGACTCTGAACCGGCCGCCACTTTGCGCTCAGCCTATAGCAAGATGGATATGCTGCATACAGCATACTTGTAGCGTTTAGAGGGCTATGCTAGGTCGATGGCCAAGTCTGGCCCTGATCACATCCGGCCATGTGGGAGAATGAGAGCGATGGACATGCGCGCAAACGGATCACTGCCGACGATAGCCGTCGCGATGGGGGATCCGTCCGGCATCAGCCCCGAATTGCTGGCGCGCATCCTGCTCGAGCCCGATCTGCGCTCGTCTGCCCGCTATGTCGTCTTCGGCGACAAGCGCCTGCTCGATCTCGGCGCTGCGGACGCCAAGGTCGATCCGGACGTGCTGGTCATTCGCGAGGGCGAAGAGATTCCGGCACAGTCGGCGAAGCCGGTCTTCATCGATCTCGCCAATCACGATCCGGCCGCCCTCGAGCGTGGCAAGGCGACGCTCGCCGGCGGCCAGGCGGCGACCGATAATTTCCGTCGGGCGCTCCGCTTCGCTGGGGAAGGCAAGGCCGATGCCGTGTTCTTCACGCCCTTCAACAAGGCTGCGATGCGCTTCGCCTATCCGGGCTATGACGACGAGATCCGCTTCGTGCGCGATGCCATCGGCTATGAGGGCGATGCCAGCGAGTTCAACATTCTCGACGGGCTGTGGAACGCCCGTGTCACCTCGCATATCCCGCTGTCCGAGGTCGCGGCTGCGATCAGCCAGGAGCGCATCCTCAAGGCGCTGACGCTGGCCGACGGCAATCTGCGCGCTGCCGGCTTCAACCCGCCGCGCATTGCCGTGGCCGGCATCAATCCGCATGCCGGCGATGGCGGCAATTTCGGCCGTGACGAGATCGAGACGATCGAGCCTGCCGTGAAGCAGGCCAAGGCCCGGGGCTTCACCGTCGAGGGGCCTTTCCCCTCCGACACCGTCTTCCTGCGCGCCAGGAACGGTGATTTCGATGCCGTGCTGACGATGTATCACGACCAGGGCCAGATCGCGATGAAGCTGATCGGCTTCGACCGTGGCGTCACGCTGATCGGCGGCTTCCCGTTCCCGATCTGCACGCCGGCGCACGGCACCGCCTATGAGATCGCAGGCAAGGGCATCGCCAATCTCGGCGCGACCCGTGCGGCGCTCAGCCTCGCCATCAAGATGGCGAATGAAGGAAGGGCCGCACGCAAGGCGGCTTGAGTTCACCGCGGCCGGGCAGCCGTTTCATGAGCCGCCCGGCATCTAATCACGAAGGGAGAAACGAATGAAAAAGACGAGCATTGCGGTTGGTATTGCGGTCGCGTTCAGCCTGGCCGGTGCAACCGCCGCGCAGGCCTGGCAGCCCACCAAGCCGGTGGAATTCGTGGTCACCTCGGGCGCCGGCGGCGGCACCGACAATTTTGCCCGCGTCATCCAGTCGATCATCACCAAGCACAAGCTCTTCGACCAGCCGATCGTGGTGGTGAACAAGGGTGGCGGCAGCGGCGCTGAAGGCTACATCCATGGCCGCGCCGGCAAGGGCGACCCCCATCGCGTCATCTTCGGCACCAATAACGCCTATCTGCTGCCTTACGTCGCCAAGCTCGGCTACAAGCTCTCGGATCTGACGCCGGTCTCGGCGCTGGCGCTGGACGAGTTCATCCTCTGGGTCAACGGCCAGGCTCCCTATGCCGATGCCAAGAGCTATATCGATGCGGTCAAGGCCAAGCCCGGCTCGCTCAAGATGGGCGGCAGCCAGTCGAAGGACACCGACCAGACGCTGACCTCGATGATCCAGGAAGCCGCTGGCGTGAAGTGGATCTACGTGCCGTTCCAGGGCGGCAGCGCAGCCGCCGTGCAGCTCGCCGGTGGTCACATCGACTCCAACGTCAACAACCCCAACGAGAATATCGGCCAGTGGAAGGCCGGCCAGGTGAAGCCGCTCTGCGTGTTCAGCCCGGTGCGTCTCGCCAAGGGCGAGGCGGTCTTCGAGGGCAAGGGCTGGGGCGATATCCCGACCTGCAAGGAGGCTGGCCTCCCGCTCGAGACATTCCAGATGCCGCGCACCGTCTGGCTGCCGGCCGAAGTTCCCGCCGATGCGGTCGCTTACTACGCCGACATCATGGAAAAGGTCAGCAAGACGCCGGAGTGGCAGGAATTCATCACCCGCACCTCGCAGACCGGCCGCTTCATGAAGGGCAAGGAATTCGCCGATTTCGTCGCCAAGGACGAAGCCGCGAACAAGAAGACCTTCGAAGCCGAAGGCTGGGTCGTCAAGTAAGACGGTTCCCTGCCGCCGGCCGGCCCACGGGCCGGCCGGCGGCAGGTCGTTTCCTGACCCGGCGCCTTCGACAGGACCGGGACAGGCGCGTTGAATGTGAAGAGACGGCCTGAAGCCGTTCGCTGGAGGAGGCTGCGATGATCACCCGCTTCTGGGCTGAATCCGCCATGGCCGTGGTCACGATGATCTTCGGGCTCGGCATCGTCTATGGTGCACTGGACTTCGGCGTCGGCTGGGATTCGTCCGGGCCACAGCCGGGCGCCTTCCCCTTCTATACCGGTCTGCTTGTTGCCGCCGCGAGCCTCGGCACCTTGGTGCTGACGCTGAGCAAGCGCTTTACCGGAAGCGGCAATCTGCAGGACGTCTTTCTCGATCGCGAGCAGGGCAAGCGCGTTGCCGCCTTCTTCCTGCCGATGCTGGCCTTCGCCGTGCTGAGCGTCACGCTCGGCATGTATGTCGCGACCATTCTCTATCTCGTCTTCACCATGCGCTTCCAGGGTCGCTACAGCTGGTTCGCCTCGCTCGGCACCGCCTTCGTGACGGCCGTGCTGTTCTATCTCGCGCTCGAAAAGTTCTTCCAGATCGGCCTGCTCAAGGGGCCGCTCGAGTCTTTCCTCGGCCTGTGATCATCTCCCTTTCCGGATCGGTGCCGCCTCATGGATAATGTCGCCTCCCTGATGCACGGCTTCTCGGTCGCGCTCACCACTCACCACATCCTGCTGATGATGGCGGGCGTCCTGCTCGGCATACTGGTTGGTGTCCTGCCCGGCCTCGGCGCGCCTAACGGCGTGTCGCTGATGCTGCCGCTGACCTTCTCGATGGATCCGGTCTCCGCGATCATCCTGCTGACCTCGCTCTACTGGGGCGCGCTTTTCGGTGGCTCGACCACCTCGATCCTGTTCAACATCCCGGGCGAACCGTCCTCCGTCGCAACCACATTCGACGGTCACCCGATGGCCAAGCAGGGCAGGGCGACCGAAGCCTTGTCCTTCGCGTTCCTCTCCGCCGGCTTCGGCGCGATGGCGGGCGTCATCCTGATCACGCTGCTCTCCGGCTGGGTTGCCAAATTCGCGCTGAAATTCTCCTCGCCCGAGTATTTCGCGGTCTATTTCATGACCTTTGCGAGCTTCATCGGCCTTGGTGGCGCCACCCCCTTGAAGGCCATCGTCTCGATGGGTGTCGGCTTTGCGCTCGCCTCGGTCGGTATGGACTCGGTCTCCGGCAGCGTCCGGTTGACCTATGATCTCGACGTGCTGCTCGCCGGCGTCAGCTTCCTCATCGCGGTCATCGGGCTGTTCGGCATCGGCGAATTGCTGCTGACCATGGAGGAGGGGCTGAAGTTCGACGGTGTCCACGCCAAGGTCAGGATGACCGACGTTCTGAAGACCGCAGCCAAGCTGCCGCGCTACTGGCTGGCGCTGCTGCGCTCCAGCGTMATCGGCATCTGGATGGGGATCACGCCTGGAGGCCCGACCGCGGCCTCCTTCATGAGCTATGCCATGGCCAAGCGCTCCTCGCGCAATCCCGAGAAGTTCGGCAAGGGCGAGCCCGAGGGCGTGATCGCGCCCGAGACCGCCGACCACGCGGCCGGTTCGGCCGCGATGCTGCCAATGCTCGCGCTTGGCATTCCCGGCTCGGCGACGGCCGCCGTGATGATGGGCGGCTTGATGATCTGGGGGCTCAATCCCGGCCCGATGCTCTTCGTCGAGCGCCCGGATTTCGTCTGGGGCCTGATCGCCTCGATGTATCTCGGCAATGTCGTCGCGGTCATCGTCGTGCTGGCGACCGTGCCGCTCTTCGCCTCGATCCTGCGCATCCCGTTCTCGATCGTCGGGCCGCTGATCGTGATCATCTGCTTCATCGGTGCCTTCACCGTTGCCAGCAAGGAATTCGACATCTGGCTGGCGCTGATCTTCGGGATCGTCGGCTACCTCTTCAAGAAGCTCGATTATCCGATCGCGCCGCTGGTGCTCGCCATGGTCATCGGCGACAAGGCCGAGGATGCCTTCCGGCAATCGATGATCTTCTCGCAAGGGTCGCTCTCGATCTTCTGGTCGAACCCGCTGGTCTCGACCCTGATGTCGATCGGTGTCCTGCTCCTGGTCATGCCGCTGCTCGGCTCAGGCCTGCGTCGTCTCAAGGGCGGCCGCGCCACGCGCCCGGCCTGACCGTTGCCTCGATCCTCCGTATCTCCGCGAAAACAGAGTCCGACCATGACCGAACCCTATAAGGGCATTCTGCCGATCGCTCCGACGATCTTCCACGACAACGGCGACCTCGACATCGAGGGCAACAGGCGTGTCATGGACCTGATGGTCGATCAGGGCGTCGACGGTATCTGTATCCTGGCCAATTTCTCCGAGCAGTTCCTGCTCACCGACGAGGAGCGCGACCAGGTCATGCGCCTCTCGATCGAGCAGGTCGCCGGCCGCGTGCCGGTGATCGTCACGACCTCGCATTTCTCGACCCGGATCGCGGCTCAGCGCGCCAAGGCCGCGGCGGATGCCGGCGCGAAGATGCTGATGATGATGCCGCCCTATCACGGCGCGCTGCTCAAGGCCGACGAGCAGGGCATGATCGAGCATTTCAAGCATGTCACCGATGCCTGCGGCCTTCCGGTCATCCTGCAGGACGCGCCRCTCTCCGGCGTCACCATGACGGTTCCCTTCATGGTGCGGCTGGCGAAGGAGGTCCCGCTCGTCCGCTATTTCAAGATCGAGGTTCCCGGCACGGCGAACAAGCTGCGGGCCCTGATCGAGGCGGGCGGCGAGGCCGTCGTCGGCCCGTTCGATGGCGAGGAGGCGATCACGCTGATGGCCGATCTCGATGCCGGCGCGACCGGCACGATGACCAGTGCCATGATCCCCGACCTGATCAAGCCGATCCTGACCGCGCATGCCTCGGGCGATCGCAAGACGGCGGCGGCGCTCTATCGCGACGTGCTGCCGATCATCAATTACGAGAACCGCCAATGCGGCCTGCGCTCGGCCAAGGCGGTGATGAAGGAGGGCGGCGTGATCAGGAGCGAAGCCGTCCGCCACCCGCTGACCCCGCTGCACCCGAAGACCCGCGAGGGCCTGATCGAGTTGGCGCGCGAACTCGACCCGCTGGCGCTGCGCTGGGGGAAATGAGGCGGCGCGCCGCGGCTGGCGCCCGCCGGGAGAGGATCAGCGTCGGGTCAATAGGACCCGATGCCGCCGGACGGCGGCGGCAGGTTGCCGCGACGGTCTCTCGTGATGAATTCCGGCGTCACCTGGAACGCCCGGGACAGCCAGGTGATATAGGCCGACAGCAACTGCTCGATGGCACGCATGGGTTGCCTCCACATATGCAGGAGCAACCCTAGCATGAAACGCGGCGTCTTGCCCGGGATTTTGGACGAAGGCGCCTATGCCTTCGTCCAKACCGCGAGCTCGTAGCCGTCGGGATCGGCGAAGTGAAAACGCCGCCCGCCGGGGAAATCGAAGGCCGGCTTGACGATGCGTCCGCCTGCGGCTTCGACCTGCGCCTGTGACGCGGGAAGATCATCGGCATAGAGGATGATCAGTGGGCCGCCCGGTTGCGGCGTGCCCTGGGTGGTGAACCCGCCTTCGAGACGGCCGTCAGTGAAGGCGCAATATTCCGGCCCGTAATCGGTCATCGTCCAGCCGAAGGCCTTCTCGTAGAAGGCGCGCGCCCGGCCGAGATCGGAAACGACGAACTCGACATAGTCGATGCGCCGGTCATTGGACGATGGGCTCATGACGTTCTCCTTCGATTCATGTTCGTCTGATCTGATGGAGCAGCCTCCGGTCATGATCCGGCAGGAGGTGAAGGATCAGGGGCGCTGCTGAGGCGCATCTTGTTCAAGGGCGCCGTGCTGCTGTAGCAGCTTGGCAATCACCGGGCCTCCTGTGCACCATGCACATCCACAGGCTCAGACTGATAGGGGCGAGACGCATGCCGACGACGACCGAAACCTCCTTGCGTGAAGCCTTCGTCCGGGMGCGCCGCAGCCGCAGCCTCGTCGACATCGAGACGCTTCCCGTTCCGGCCGATCTCGAAGCGGCTCTGGCCGTGCAGGCCGATGTCAGCAGCGACATGGGCTATGCGCATCTCGGCTGGAAGGTCTCGATCACGGATGGGCGCGGGCTCGTCGGACTGATGCCCGGGCCGTTCCTGAAGCCTGGCGATACCTATCGCTCGGTGCCCGGAGCCGAGCTGCGGCTCGAGGTCGAGCTCGCGATCCGACTCGGGCGCGACATGCCGCGCCGTCCTGGCAAACCCTATAGCCGGGCCGAACTTCTGGAGCATTGCCACAGCGCCTTCGTCGGCATCGAGATCATCGAAAGCCGTATCGCCGACTGGACCCATGTTCCATTCCCGCTCTGGTTGGCCGATGCGATGGGCCATGGCGGCTATCTGATCGGCCAGGACGTTCCCTTCGAGGTCTTCGACGAGATCGCCGATCTCACCTGCACGGTCGAACTCGACGGCGACGTGCTCTATGACAAGCCTGCTCACCACGCCAATGGCGACCCGCTGACCCCGGTGCTGGCCTGGGCCAATCGTGAGACCGAGAGCGCGCTTGGCGGCCTCGTGGCCGGCCAGATCATCACCACCGGCAGCCTTTGCGGCGGCGTTCTGGCGCCCAATCTCGGCCCGGTCATCGTCAGGCTCGATCCGCTGGCCGCGATTTCTTTCGCGCTCGCCTGACGTCGGGACCGCCGGGCAGGACGAGGCAGCTTGCAATCGAGCCCGCTTTCGCCGCGCGGCCCGAGGCAATTATCGCGGGCTGCAGGCGTGCCACGGACAGCTTTGACGAGCAGAATTGTGGTCATGACGAGGCATGACCACAAAATCATCTCATTCTATTGGTCTTGATAGTGTTGCGTTGGAGGAATGATGCGGGGTTTGCGGCGTAGGGTGCGCGGGGTTGCAGGCGGAGGCGGTTACGCTTTCGCCGCTATGCTTGCCATCCAGCCGGTACCCGCCGAGGCTTTCGACCTCTCCTCGCTCGACATATTCGGCTTGTTCGGCTCCTCGGATAAGCCGCCTGCGGTCAGCAGCACGACGCTGCCCTATCAGCTCGAGTTCGACGTCAGCGGGGCCACCGATGCCAAGGCCCTGACGCTGACGCTGCGCGACGCCTCGCTGCTTTACCGGCTCAGGCAGGATGCGCCGCCCGATGGCGAGACCCTGGCCCGGCGCATGGTCGCCGATCTCAACCCGCTGATCGATGCCCTCTGGTCGCAGGGCTATTTCAATGCGGATGTGACGATCGCGGTCGACGGTAACGGTCTGCGCCTCGGCAACGAGCCCGGCCCGGCGCTGGTGCGCGCGCTTGAAGCCTATCGCAACCGGGCCCCGGCGCCGGTCACCGTGCGGGTTGTGACCGGCCCGCTCTTCAGCCTGCGCAATGTCGAGGTCGTCGAGCAGGGCAAGGGCGGGGGCGGTGCCATTGCCGATCCCCACAAGGTCGCGCGCCTGAAATCGGGCGACCCCGCGACTTCGGCCGCCTTGCGTTCGGCGCAGTCATCTCTGGTCGATCACCTGCGCAACCAGTCGCGCCCGCTCGCCAGGGTGGTCGCGCTACGCCCGGTCGTCGATCATGCGGCGAAGATCATGGATGTGACCTATGTCGTCGAGCCCGGGCCGGTCGCCGGTTTCGGCGATGTCGGGATCGAGGGCACGGTCGATGTCCCGCCGCATGTCGTTCGCTCCTTCATCTATCTGGAGCCGGGCGACCCCTATTCGCCCAAGGCGCTGGCCGACACGCGCAAATCGATCACCTCAATTCCGGCCATCGGCTCCGCCCGTATCCGCGAGGCCGACCGGCTCGACGCCAATGGCAACCTGCCGATCTTTGTCGACATCACGGAGCGGCCGAAGCGGCTGATCGGCTTTTCCAGCCGCTTTTCCACCATCGATGGTCCGGCGGTCAGGACCTATTGGGAGCACCGCAATCTGCTCGGCGGTGCCGAGCGGCTCAGGCTCGAGGGCGATCTCTTTCTCGCACCGCGGATCAACGGCACCACGATCCAGAGATTTGGCGATTTCGAGCAGTCCGACCTTGGCGGGCGCTTTGCGTTCAGCTTCATGAAGCCGGCGCTGAACGGAACCCGTTACGACCTGCTGGTCGACGGCGTCGCGACGCGCGAGCGCGTCGGCACCAATCGCTATGGCGGCTATACCGCCCGCTACGCCAATGTCACCAGCAGCATTCGCCGGCGTTTCAGCGACACCTTCTCGGTCCAGGCCGGCCTGGAGGTCGAGCGCGGCCAGACCAGCGATGTGCTGGGTCAGATCACCTACACCCTTGTCGGAATCCCGCTTTCTGTCCGATACGACACGACCGACAGCCTGCTCGATCCGACGCGCGGTGTCCGCCTCACCGCCTCCGTGGCGGCATATCCGACCTTCATGGGATCGACGGTCGGCATCGTCCAGACCAAGGGCGCGATCTCCGGCTATTACGCGCTCGATGAGGAGGCCCGTTATGTGCTGGCTGGGCGCATCGGCTTCGGCTCCGTGGCCGGCGCAGCGCTCGACGAGATCCCGTCGACGCGGCGCTTCTATGCCGGCGGTGGCGGTTCGGTGCGCGGCTACGCCTATCGCACGCTGTCACCGCTTGGCCCCTACAACCAGCTGATCGGCGGACGCAGCCTGTTCGAAGCCTCGGTCGAGGCGCGGATCAAGATCACCAACACCATCGGCATCGTGCCGTTCTTCGATGTCGGCACGGCCTTCGAAGAGAGTTTCCCGGCCTTCAATCAGACGCTGCGGATGTCGGCTGGTCTCGGGTTGCGCTATTATACGCCGATCGGCCCGATCCGCTTCGACGTCGCTGCGCCGCTCAATCCGCGCAAGGGCGACAAGCCGGTCGCGGTCTATATCAGCATCGGGCAGGCCTTCTGATGGGCAACCGGCTCACCCTTTCGCGCCTGGCGCTTCTGGCCCTGCTGCTGGTGGTGGGGCTGGTCGTCTCGGCCCGCTTCGGCGGTTTCGCTCAGAACGCGCAGAATGATCGCGGGGTTCTGGCCGACCTGATCTCGCGCGCCCTGTCGACACCGAACAGCCAGGTCTCGATTGGGGCGGTCGATGGCGCGCTGTCCTCCGACGCGACGATCCGTGATGTGGTTCTCTCCGATCGCGACGGCGCCTGGCTGAGGGTCGACCGCGTACGGCTGATCTGGACCCGCACGGCCCTGCTGCTCGGCAGGCTCGAGGTCGACCGGCTCGAGATCGGCACGCTCGAGATCTTGCGCAAGCCGATTGCCGATCCGGCCGCAGCGCCGACCAGCGACCAGCCGCTCCTTCCGGAGCTGCCGGTCAAGGTGAACATCACCGCCTTCCAGCTGGGCGAGTTGTCGCTGGGCGCCCCGATCGTCGGCGTGCCGGCCCGGTTGGGTGCGACCGGCGCAGCATCGCTCGGCGCTCCATCCGAGGGGCTTTCGCTGCGTCTCGAGGCGCGCCGGCTCGACGCGCCGGGCGAGTTCACGCTCAGGCTCGGTTTCGTGCCGCAGACTACGCGCCTGCAGATCGCCGCCAAGGTCGACGAGCCGCAGGGCGGCCTGATCGCGCGTGTCGCCAATCTCCCGGACCAGCCGCCGGTCAAGCTCGACCTCAATGGCGATGGCCCGCTCGACGCCTTCCGCTCGACCCTGACCTTCACGGCCGGCCCGACCATTGGGGCGCAGGGCTCGGCCAATCTCTCGCGCGTCGGTACTGGCCGTGACCTGGCCCTGGCCCTCGATGCCCGTATCGAAGGGCTGATGCCGGCGCCGGCCGCACCGGTCTTTGCCGGCTCGACCCGTCTCGACGGCACGGTCGGCTTCGTCGATGACGGTGCCGTCGACCTGCGCAACATCGCGCTCGTTTCGGCGCTGGCGCGCCTCGATGTCGTCGGCCGCTACGGGGCCGACAAGAATCTCGATATTCGCGTCACGGCCGCAGCCGTGCCCAATGCCAATGGCCGCACTGTTGCCGCCGGCACCGAGATCGGCAAGCTCGCCCTGGATGCCACCGTCAATGGCCCGGTGAACGGGCCGCGCGTCGTCGCCTCGCTCGACGCTCAGGATCTGCGCCTGCCGACCGGTCGTCTTGGCAAGCTCGTGGCGCGGTTCACCGCGACGCCGAACGGATCGATCGGCAATGCCGACACGCGCATCGCGCTAGTCTCGGACGGCGAGGCGACGGGCGTGGCGCTAGCCGATCCCAGGTTCGCCCGCGTCGTCGGCGACCGCATCGTCTTCACGCTGCGCGGGACAGGGCGGGGCGAGGGGAGTGCCGATTTCGAGACGTTGCGGCTCGCGATGTCCGGCGTGGAACTCGACTACAAGGGGCAGCTCGGCAAGGCCCGCATCCTGGGGCAGGCTCGCGCAGTCCTGCCCGATCTCTCGCGCCTCAGCGGGCTTGCCGGCCGCAAGCTTTCAGGCAAGGCACAGCTCGGCGCCGATCTCGATGCGGTGCCGCGCCAGAACATCTATTCCGCGAGCCTCGATGGCCGTGGCGATCAGATCGGGACCGGGGAGGCGGCGCTCGACCGGCTGCTCGCCGGCAATCTGACGCTGGCCGGGCGCGTCGGGACACTCGCTGACGGCGGCGTGAATGTCAGTGGTCTTCGTCTCGCCGGGCAGCATGTCGCCCTCACGGCCGATGGCGGCATCGGCCGCGAGCGCTCGGATCTGCGGGCTGCCATCACCCTGCCTGACCTGAAGCGGGCCGATCCACGCCTCTCCGGCAAGGGCGAGGTCACGGCACAACTGACCGGACCGCAGGACAAGCTCGATGCCTCGGCACGGATCGCGGTGACGAATGCGAGCGCGCTCGGTCGTCCGATCCCGCGGCTGTCGATCGATGCCGTGATCCGCGACCTGCAGGGCGCGCTCGAGACGCGGGCGACGCTCGCGGGTGAGATCGAGGGCAAGCCCGCGACCGGCACGCTGCAATTTGCACGCCTGCCCGATGATGCCTGGGACCTGTCGAAGCTCGATCTCGCCATCGGCTCGGTGAAGCTGACCGGCGCGGTTACGCTCGACCAGGCCAGGCGCGCAGCCGGTCGGCTGACGCTCGCCGCGCGCAATCTCGACGATCTCTCGGCTCTGGCCCTCACCAGGCTCGGCGGACAGCTCGATGCGGACCTCACGCTCGCTCTTGTCGAGGGGCGGCAGAACCTGGACCTGAAAGCCAAGGGCACGCGCATCAATGCCGCCGGGGTTTCGCTCGACAAGCTCGATGCCAGCGTCGGTGCCACGGATCTCCATGGCCGCCCGGCGATCGACGCTGCGATCGCCATCGATCGCGCGGTGATCTCTGGCGAGGCGATCAACGCGATCCGCTTCGATTCGAAGGGCGGGCCGGATGCGAGCGCCTTCACCCTCAGCGCCAATGCCCGGGGCTTCACGCTCAATGGCGCTGGCCAGCTTGTTCCCGGCGATCCGCTGCGGCTCGACATCGCCTCCTTCGATGCCCGGCGCGAGGGCAAACGCATCACGCTGGCCAACCCCGCTTCGCTGAGTTTCCCCACTGGCGGTGTCGAGATCTCGAAGCTGGTGCTCGCCATCGACGCCGGCCGGCTCAGCCTTGATGGCCGGGCGGGCGAGACGCTCGATCTGCGCGTGAATGCGAAGGACATCCCGCTTTCGGCGGTCAAGCTGGTGGCCCCGAAGCTCGATCTGTCCGGCACCTTGAACGCCGAGGCGCAGATGTCCGGCAAGCCGGATGATCTCGCCGGTCCCTGGCAGATCCGGATCGCGCGGCTGGTGACTCCC
Organism: Allobosea sp. 01N443; assembly: GCF_056399325.1. NCBI lineage: Bacteria > Pseudomonadati > Pseudomonadota > Alphaproteobacteria > Hyphomicrobiales > Alloboseaceae > Allobosea > Allobosea sp. 01N443. Next base: position 22,733 of record NZ_JBFTRC010000029.1, on the reverse strand, counting down.
GAAACCCGGAGCGCCGGCCTGCCTCCGGTCGAGATCAGCGGCAACGGTCAATTCTCCGGCCGGCAGACCAGCGTCGAAGCGACGCTGACGGCCGGCCGCGGCGCGAATCTCGCGGTTCGCGGCACGGCGCCCCTGAGCGCAAGCGGCGCGCTCGCTCTCACCATTCAGGGCAAGCTCGACGCTGCTCTCGCCAATGCGCTGCTCGCGGCGCAGGGGCAGCGGCTGACCGGCACAGTGACGCTCGACCTGCGGGCCGGTGGCACGGCGGCAGCGCCCGAACTGAACGGCGTTGCGACCCTCGCCAATGGCAGTTTCACCGACGCTCTCCAGGGCGTGCGGGTGACCGGGATCGAGGCGCGCATTGCTGCCAATGGCGACAATCTGCGGATTGAACGCGCGGTTGCCCGCGCGGCCAATGGCGGCACGTTGTCGGCGTCAGGCCAGGTCCGCGTCGACCCCGCCGCCGGTTTCCCGGGAGAGATCAAAATCGAGGGACGCCGTGCCCAGCTTGTCTCGAACGGCATCGTGACATCGGTCGCCGACCTCAATCTCGCGATCGGCGGTCCCCTGGCGCAGCGCCCGCGCGTCGATGGGCATGTCGATATCATCTCGCTTGACGTCGCGGTGCCGGATCGGTTGCCGGCTTCCTTGCGTCCCGTCGACGGAATTCGTCACGTCAATGCGAAGGGCGCTGCGGCGGTGCGGATTGCCGCGCAACGCAAGGCGGCGCGCAGCGCCGGCAAAGGCGGACGCGCGGCGCCTGCCTTCGATGCCGCACTCGCCGTCACCATCTCTGCGCCGAACCGCGTCTTCATCCGTGGACGCGGGATCGACGCTGAGCTTGGCGGCGAGTTGCGCGTCGGCGGCACGCTTTCGGCCCCCGTGCTCGATGGCGGCTTCGATCTCAGGCGCGGCCGCTTGTCGGTCGCGAGCCAGCGGCTCGATTTCAGTCGCGGCCGCCTGACCTTCACGGGTGGCGTGATTCCGGAGCTCGATTTCGTCGCCGAGACCCGCGCCTCGGACGTGACCGCGCGAATCCTCGTCACCGGGCCGGCGGACCAGCCCGCCTTCGCCTTCACCTCTCAGCCCGAGCTGCCGCAGGACGAGGTGCTGTCGCGTCTGCTCTTTGCCCGTGCCTCCGGCTCGCTCTCGCCCTTCCAGGCCCTTCAGCTGGCGCAGACGGCCGCGCAATTCGCGGGGACCGGTGGCGACGATGCCTTCGAGAAGCTGCGCAAGTCGCTCGGCGTCGACAATCTCGACATCCAGATGGGTGCCGGCGGACCCACCGTCGGTGTCTCCCGCTATATCGGCGACAACGTCTCGATCGGAATCAAGGCCGGCGCCAAGCCCGAGGATAGCGGCGTCTCGATCGGCATCGATGTAACGAAGCGGCTTCGCATCCAGGCCGAAACCGGCGCGGATGGCAGCGCTGCCGTCGGCGTCGGCGCCGAGTGGGAATACTGACTGGCGCCAGCGCGCCGTTCCGGATGGCTGTGGCTTGAGTCGCCCATCCCGATTCGAACAGGCCGTGATTCTGCCGCCTTTTGCCTGCAGGACATGCCCAGCCGGCGCGCGCGGTTAACGGCGGGTAAATTTCGACCCTCAAAGCGTGGCGCGCCTGCAACACCGGGTTTCAAAGCACCCCCTCGGACCTCGCGGCGGCGTGATCTCGGTTGATCGGCCACCCGGCATTCGTATGGTGAAGGTGCGTCGGGACGTTCCCGGTCGCTGTTTTTCGTCTTCGCCTCTGAATGGTTCAGGGACGTGGGCGAAAGACCGGGATAGGCGGGTTCGCCGGTTTGGTCTCCTGGGGCCGATCGTCAAGAACACGCCGAAGCCCGAGGGTCTCGAAACTCTTTTGGAGGTTACCAATGAAGCTCGTTAAGAGCCTCCTCCTCGGTTCTGCCGCCGGCTTCGCCGCGGTCGCCGGGGCTCAGGCCGCCGATCTTCCCTCGCGGAAGGCCGCTCCGGTCGAATACGTTCGCGTCTGCACCGCCTATGGCAGCGGCTTCTTCTACATCCCCGGCACCGATAGCTGCCTGCGCATCGGCGGCCGTCTCCGCGCTGAGTACACCTTCGGCGAGCGTTGGGGCGACCTGCAGGACTCGTACGGCACCCGCGCTCGTGGTCGTCTGAACATCGACCTGCGCACCGCCACCGCTTACGGCACCCTGCGCACCTTCATCCGTTATGACGTCACGGTTTCGACCGGCCCGTACGGCTACGGCGCGCTGAACGGCGGCGCGATCTTCGCCAACGGCGCTGCTGGCGCCAACAGCAACACGACTGGCATCAGCCTCGATAAGGGCTTCATTCAGTTCGGACCGATCACCGCTGGTCGCGCGCAGTCGTTCTTCGACTTCTACGCCAACGACCTCGGCTTCAGCTCGCTCCGCGGCTCGGACAACAGCCCGAACCTGTTGGCCTACACCGCGACCTTCGGCTCGGGCTTCTCGGCCACGATCTCGCTCGAAGACCGCCTGGCCGGCCGTAACGCGGTCGTCCGCAACGCCGTCCTCTTCAACGGCGCTGCTCCGGTCCTCGAGGGCAGCCAGTATCCGGACCTCGTCGGTGCGTTGAACGTGACCCAGGGCTGGGGCTCCGCTCAGCTGTCGGGTGCCATCGGTCAGCGTAACGTTGCCAGCTTCCCGGTTGGCGCTATCGGCAACACCACGATCATCCGTGGCGGCGACGAGACCGCTTGGGCCATCCAGGGCGGTCTGAAGTTCAACCTGCCGATGCTCGCCGCTGGCGACGTCCTGTGGTTGCAGGCAGCTTACGCTGAGGGCATGGGCTCCTACCTCGGCTACGGCGGCACCTATGGCTACGGCCGCCTCGGCTCGCTCGCCGCTGCGGACATCGTCATCGACCAGACCACCGGTCGCTCGAAGCTGACCAAGGGCTTCGCCATCACTGCTGGCCTGAAGCACTACTGGACCCCGACCATCCGTTCGGAAGTCTATGGTTCGTACTCCGAGCTCGACATGGGCGCTGCGGTCCAGAACGGCCTCGGCACGCTCCAGAGCGGTCCGGTCAAGCTTGACCCGAAGGAGTTCATCATCGGCACCAACCTCGTCTGGACCCCAGTTTCGGGCCTGGATATCGGCGTGGAAGTTCTCTACTCCAAGGTTGAGCTGAAGAACCGCATCGGTCAGGTCAACAACTTCGGCGTTCGCAACAACAACCTGCTGATCAAGTCGGACGACGCCCTCACCGGCCGTCTGCGCATCCAGCGCGACTTCTGATCGGTTCTCCGATCCTAGTCGGAAAGCCCCGGGGAAACCCGGGGCTTTTTTCGTTTGGATATCGAGGGTTAGGCCTGTTCACTCACTTGACAGGGGCGGGCGAACCGTCCTGACTTGGCGCCCTGGGGACGGTGATCGGTAAGGGCCTGACAAGTCTGTGCCGACGCGGGGAGCGGGAATGGCGCAGCCGGCAAACTGGTTATGGGGGCTCGTGCCGCTGGCGCTGCTCTGGAGCGCCAGCAACCTCTATCTGGATGATGCGATTCAGGACGATGTCAGTCGCCGTGCCATCGCGGTGGCGACGCAGGTCGCCGGCGAGGCGCCCGGCGCAAGGCCGGTCATGGCGCTCGTTGCCGGACGCGATGTGCTGATCGTGGGCGAGGCGCTCTCGGCCGATGGCGCTGCCAAGGCCATGGTGCAGTTGCGCGGCGAATTCGGCATACGCCGGGCGCTCGGGGGCCTGTCCCAGGTCGTCGCGCAGAAACCCTATAGCTGGTCGGCGACGCGCGAGCGCGATGCGGTGACGCTGAGCGGCTTCGTTCCCGATGAGGCGACGGCAACCGCCAACATTGCCGCGGCGAGTGCGGCCGTCCCGGGATTGCGCGTCGACGATCGCCAGATGCTCGCTTTTGGCGCGCCTGCCGGTTTTGCCGCCGTAACGCAGAAAATGCTCGGTGAGCTGGCCGGACTCTCGAGCGGCAAGGTGGCGCTGGACGACACGCGCTTCTGCATCGAGGGCAAGGCGACGACGCCGGAGCGCTTCCTTGCGTTGCGCGAGCGCACTGCATCCCTGGGGCAGGGTGGGTTCACCGCAGTCGAGTGCAGCCTCGAGCCGCCGACGATGGCGCCTTATCGCTGGTCTGTGGAGAAGAGCGCGGATGGCGGGCTGAGCGTCACCGGCTTCTACCCGTCGGATGAGGCGAGGCAGCAGATTTCCGCGGCCCTGCGGCGCAGCTTTCCCGAGCCCACTCGGATCGACGATCAAAGCAAGCCGGCCCTTGGCGAGCCGGGCGCTTTCCTGGTMAAGGTCACGCGCGCCATTGGCGATCTTGCCCGGCTCCGCCGCGGCAAGGCCGAGCTCGATGCCGGCAGCTACAGGCTGTCCGGCGACGGGCCCGAGGATTTCGAATCCTGCCAGGCCTTGCAACTGCTGATCGCGCAGACGGACGGGCCGGATTCGGTTGTGCAGGCCAACATCATCTGCCCGCCGGCGCCCCCTCCTATGCCAGCCCTGCCGGAGATTCCACCGCTCTTTGTTCCGGCCGAACCTCCTGCGCCTTCGGAGCCTGCAACACCTCCTGCGCCTCAGCGCGGTGAGGTGCCATCGCCCGGCAGCTCCCACGCCAGTGCCGGTGAGGCGAAGGCGCCCATCCCGGTACGCGCTGTGCCCGAGCGCACGGTTCCGCTGCAATGGCGGGCGGAGAAGACCGAGCAGGGCGTCGTGCTGAGCGGCCTCGTTCCCGACGAGGCGGCGAGACAGGGCGTGCTGCAATCGGCCGACCGCGGGGCGGATGCGGGTCGCATCGCTGATCGCATGACGGGTGAACCGAAGCTGCGTGAAGCTCCGGATTTCGGCACGGCGACCAGCTTCCTGCTGGATCTGCTCGGCAGGATGAGCAACGGCGTGGTTTCCATCGAGGGCACGCAGGCTTCGCTCTCGGGGGCCGTTGCCGACGAAGGGGCCTGGCGCGAAATCGAGGCCGCGCTCCGGCAGCAGCCTTTGCCGGGAGGCCTCACGGGCGCGCCGGATCTGGCGGGCCTTGGCCTGCGCCCCTTCGGTCTGACGATTTCGGCGGATCGCTCGGGCGTCGGCCTGTCCGGCTATTTGCCTGATGAGCAGACGCGCTCGGCGCTTCTGGCGTTGCTGGACGGCTCACCCTTGCAGGGCAAGATCGTGGACGAGACGCGCATCGTGCCCGGAGCGCCTGCCGGTTTCGGCGGCGCAGCTCGCGTCGCCGTGACCGATCTGCTCAGGCTGGATCTCGGCACCGCGCGCCTGGTCGATGGCAAGGTCGAGCTGCAGGGGTTGACCTGCCGCGAGCTGATCAAGGGCGAGGTCGAGACCAGCGCCGCGAGCGGGCTGCCTGCCGGCTTTTCAGGCCAGGCGGAGATCGGCTTGCGCCAGACGGGTTGCGTCACGGAACCGCCCAACACCTGCCAGAACGACCTCGATGCCTTGACCAAGCGCCAGTCCGTGCTGTTCGGCCAGGGCACAGCTGTGGTCGTGCTCGATGCGACCACGGAACGGGCCATGGCGGAAGCATCCGCGATCCTCAAGCAATGCCCGGATGTGCGCGTCACGGTCGAGGGGCATGCCAATCTCGATGGCGAGCGGCGCGGGTTCGACAATGTCGATCTTTCGAACCGGCGCGCTCGGCGCGTGCTTGATGAGTTGGTCATACGCGGCATCAGCGCTGCCCGGCTCGAGCCGAAGGGCTTTGGCGCGCAGCGACCGCTCGTTCCCCATGACGAGCCGGAGGCGAAGGCCATGAACCGTCGCGTCCAGTTCACGGTCGAGAAGTAGGGATCGCTGGCATGCTCTACCTGGCCACCCAGTTCGCATGGTTCCTGCTCGCGGCCTTCGGCATCGGCCTAGCCATGGGCTGGATCACCTGCACAGGAGGGAAGGTCCGTTTCTGGACCAGTCCGATCACCCTGCTCGTGGGCGTCTGGGCCGTGGTCGCCGCGCTCACCTGGCTGCAGGTGGTGAATGGTGTTGCCGCGCTCTGGCTGGAGACCGCGCTCCTTTATGTCGCGGCCTATCTGGCGGGCTGTTGTCTCGCCTGCTTTGTCCGCACGATCTTCGCTCACCGCGATTCAGTTCTCGCCATAGCCGGCGCCAATGCCGGTTCGATCCCTGAGACCCCGGCCGGGCCTGCTGTCGCTGCGTTGAAGCCGGTCTTGGTGCAATCGGCCCCGCTGCTGGACAAGGTCGAGGGCGAGGACCTGATCTCCGGCAGGCGGCCATCCGGCCTTGTCGCGGCGCGCAGCGGGAAGGCCGACGATCTCAAACTGATCAAGGGCATCGGCCAGCAGAACGAAGGCAGGCTGCACAGCCTCGGGATCTGGCATTTCGAGCAGATCGCCGCCTGGACCCCCGAGAACATCGAGTGGGTCGGCCATTATCTCGCCTTTCCCGGCCGGATCGAGCGTGAGGACTGGGTCGCCCAGGCGTATTCGCTCGCAGCCGGCATCGAGACCGCGTTTTCGACACGGGCCCGCGCCGGTGAGGTCGAGGCCTCGCGTGACGATGGTACGCAGGGGCAGGGCAATGTCGCCGGCGTCCCCGAAGACGGAGCCGACGGCAAGCGGCGGTAAATCCTCGATTTCAGTGAGCCCGGCGTGTTGCGACCGCCGGGGGGGGCGGCCCAAGACTCAGGCGGCGCGCTTCTCCGCCTTGCCGATCAGCTTGCCAATGCGCCGCACCATGTCCTTCGATCCGAGCAGGGGCGCATGGCCCTGTCCCGGTGCGACGAAGATCTCGCAATCGGGATGGCGCTCCCCCATCTCGCGCAGCGTCTCCTCCGAGAGAAGATCGGAATTGGCGCCACGGATCGCCAGAATCGGCACGGCGTTCAGCCCGGCGAAATAGGTCCAGAGCACGGGCAGCGGCGCCTCGAGGTCGAGTTCCTCCAGGATCTTCATCAGATTAGGGTCGTAATCGGTGACGAGATGTCCATCGCGCTCGGTCCAGGTCCGACGCGCCATTATCTCCCATTCCCGTTCGCCGAAAGCCGGGAATTGCTGGTCAGACAAGCGCTTGAGGATTTCGGCGCCTTCGACAAAGCTGCGCGGGCTTGGCAGCTTGCCGACATAGCCGCGGATCCGCAGCAATCCGCGCGCATCGATTACCGGGCCGACATCGTTCAGGACGACGCCCTTGATCATGGCCGGGCGCGCCGCCGCCAGCGCCATCGTCAGCAGGCCGCCGCGCGAGGTTCCGACGAACACGGCGGCCTCGATGCCGGCCGCCGTGAGCAGCTGCATCATGTCGTCGAGCTCGACCCGAATATCGTAATTGGCCCAGTTCCTGTCATAGGCGGAGCGCCCGCGCCCGCGGTAATCGAGCGCCAGGACGCGCCGTGGTTTGGCCTCGTCCCCTGCCAGCGCCATCGCCAGTTCGTGGAAGTCGGCGGCCGTTCGCGCCAGCCCCGGCAGGCAGACCACCGGCAGGGCGTGCGAGGCGAGGGGACCGTAATCGCGGGCGTGGAGCTTCAGGCCGTCGCGGGCACTGATAAAGAAGGAGCGGAAACCGCTATCAGAATCCATTCGCCCTCCGGCGGCGCTGCAAGAGGCTGGACTAAAGCATCTTCAGGCGAAATGGGCACTGGTCCCAGTCAAGAAAATCCGCCGGAACGGAGCAGGCGAGGGGGCTCCGGCCGTGAAGGGCCGGAGATCCCGCCTAATCCCGCGTCCAGGTCCGCTTCAGGTCGTAATCGATCAGATAGGCGGTACGCTGGTTCAGCCTCTGCCGGTAGACCTGCAGGTTCTCCATCACACGCTGGACGTAGTTGCGCGTCTCGTAGATCGAGATGCGCTCGACCCAGTCGACGGCATCGACATCGCTTTTGCGAGGGTCGCCATAGGCGTCGATCCAGCGCTTCACATTSCCGGAGCCGGCATTATAGGCCGCGAAGCTCAGGATATAGGAGCCGCGCCATTCCCGGATCAGGTCGTTGAGATGGGCCGCGCCCATCTGCGCCGAATAAAGCGCATCGCTGCCGAGCCGCGGAAGGTCGAACGGCATATTGGCCCGTCGGGCCGTTTCCCGGGCCGTCGCCGGCATCATCTGCATCAGCCCGCGTGCGCCGGCATGCGAGACCGCATTGGGATCGAAGGCGCTTTCCTGCCGGGCGATGGCGTGGACGATCGCCCGCTCCATCGGGTCGCCCAGCACGGGGAAGTCCGGCACGCCGGAGGTGGGGAACGCGGCGGTGTCGAGCGGGAAGCCGCGCTGCAGGGCGGTCTTGCCGATCGTCAGCAGGGTCCTGACATCGCCTTCACGGCTGGCGATCGCGGCCACGGCTTCCAGCGCGGTCGTCGTATGCAGGCGCTGCGACAGATCGACCAGCATGGTGGCTGCAAGATCGCGCGCGCCGATCTGGTAGAGGAGGCGCACACCCTGATGACCGGGCAAATGTTCGAGCGCCGCCGATTCCGTCGTGCGGATCGGCAGGTCCGGTAGGCCGAGCTTGGCCCGGGCAAGCTGACCGTAATAGGCGACGGAATGAGCCGCCGCGCGCTCATAGGCCTCCTGGGCGCGCTCGGTCAGCCCGATCGCTTCGGCCGCGCGGCCTTGCCAATAGGCGACGCGCGCGACCGAGACCGGCGTTTCCGCCCATTTGGCTGCCTCGTCGAAATGGGCGAGAGCCAGGCCGGGCTGATCCCGAAACCGCAGCGCGATCCAGCCTGCGTGCCATTCCGCGTCGATGCGCTCGGCGGCGCCTTCGGCGCCATGACCGGCTGCGACCTCATAGGCCTTGGCGGCATCGCCCTCGTCGAGAAGCTTGCGCGCGATCAGGCGCCGCTCCGTCCACCATTCGTCGCCATCGCCGAGCAGGGCCGGGTCGCGCGGCACCTTGGCGAGAATCTGCGCGGCTTCGCCGGCCTTGTTGGCGCGCCGGGCCTGCTGCACCTGCAGAAAGGTGAAGGAGAGATCGTTGCGGAGCGACGCCGGCACGGCCGCTATCAGTGCGGGCGCGATCGTGCCCTTAGACTGCGCGCTGGCGAGCCGCGCCTTGGCGAGCAGGACATAATCGGTGGAGACACGCGCGGCATTGCGCAGCGCCGCCGCATTGTTCTCCTCAAAGAGATAGCGTTCCGTGCGCAGGCGATGGTCGGTCACTGTGAGCCGGTCGCCGAAGCTGTTCAGGACGATCGCTTCCAGCGGCGCGCCGAGATGGTCGCGCCGCCAGGTTTCGCGGATCAGCACCATCGCATCGTCGGGCTTGCCGTCAGCCTTCAGGGCCATGGCCAGCGCCACGCGGCCGACCGGGCTGATCGGGCGCTGCGCATGGAAGAAGGCCCGGATCACGGCCACGCTTTTCTTCTCGGCAATCAGCGCGGCCTCGGCGCGGCGGCGGAACAATGTCGTTGCCGGATAGTTCGGATAGGTCTCGAGAAAGGCGTTGATGCGGGCAAAGCCCACCGTGCTGCCGCCGAAGCGGATCGCGGCCCATTCGAGCATGGCGCGCGTCGCGCGGTCGTCGAAGGCCGAGGCGAAGGCATCGCCCTCGGTCACCGTACCACGGCGATAGGCCTCGACCGCCGTCTTGAGGGCGCCCTGATCGGCTGGCGCGTCGGCGCGCAACTGCTCGTCGGGCGAGCGCAGGAGCGCCGCCGTCGTCGCAGGATCGGCAATGGCCGCAACACGGTCCTTCTGCAGGACGTGGTCGGCGTCGTTGGTCGCTTGGGCACTCGCAGTCACAAGGAGTGCAGGCACGGCCCATGAAAGGAGCCGTCGAGAGGCAGGCAGCCGTACCATGGTGGATTTCCCCGGGATGGCGCTTGGACTTCGATGGTCGGCGAAGGGTCTTGATGGACCGTTAACTAACGTGCAAGCGATTTTTGACGGGCTTTCGCCTTTGCGCATGCGGTGGGAGGCGGTATGTCTGTCGCCCGCTACACACGGATTTTGTTCTTAGGACGGCTCGATCATGACCAAGCATGCGCCTATCACCGGCTCGCTCACAGCCTTGGTGACCCCGTTCAAGGGCGGCAGGATCGACGAGGATGGCCTGCGCGCGCTGATCGCCTGGCAGATTGAAAGCGGCAGCCATGGCTTCGTGCCCGTGGGCACCACCGGCGAGAGCCCGACGCTCAGCCATGACGAGCACAAGCGAGTCATCGAGATCTGCCTCGATGCGGTAAAGGGTCGCGTTCCCGTCATCGCCGGAGCCGGCTCGAACAACACGGCCGAGGCGATCGACCTCGCGATCCATGCCGAGAAGGCCGGTGCGCCGGCGCTGCTGGTGGTCACGCCCTATTACAACAAGCCGACCCAGGAGGGCATGTACCAGCACTTCAAGGCGGTGAACGACGCGGTCGGCATCYCGATCATCATCTACAACATCCCGCCGCGCTCGGTGGTCGACATGTCGGTCGAGACCATGGCGCGGCTCTACGAGCTGAAGAACATCGCGGGCGTCAAGGACGCGACCGCCAATCTCGCCCGCGTCTCGCAGCAGCGCCACGCCATGGGGCCGGAGTTCATCCAGCTCTCGGGCGAGGACATGACGGCGCTGGCCTATATGGCGGCCGGCGGCCATGGCTGCATCTCGGTTGTCGCCAATGTTGCGCCGCGCCTCTGCTCCGAATTGATGGTGGCCGCGCTCAAGGGCGATTTCGCTGGTGCGCTGAAGGTCCAGGACCGGCTCGTGCCGCTGCACGACGCGGTGTTCAAGGAGCCGGGCCTTGCCGGCGCCAAGCATGGGCTCAAGCTGCTCGGCCGGATCGAGGAGGAGGTTCGCCTGCCGCTGATGCCGGTGACGCCCCCGACCGGCAAGGTTATCCGCGAGGCCATGGTTCACGCCGGGCTGTTGAATGCCTAGATAGAGAGTTGCGTTCGCCCGGGGTGCTCGGCGAACCGCCCCGGAGCCGCTGATGTACGAACCGAGCCATTTCAAGGTTGAAGACCGGGACGCGTTGCACGGCGTCATTCGCGCGTATCCGCTCGCCATAGTGGCGGCCGGCGCCGACGGCCTTCTCGCCGACCCCGAGCCGTTCATTGCGGCGCAGGCCCGCGGCATTGTCGGCATCGAAATCGAGATCGCCTCGATCATCGGCAAGTTCAAACTCAGCCAGAACCGGCAGGACGCCGACAGGCTGGGAGTTCTCAACGGCCTGAGTGCTGACTCCGAAACGGAGTCGCAGGCCATGGCGGGTCTCGTGAAGACCTATGGATTTGGTCACCCGGCATGAGCAAGCCTGATCCCGAGCGCTATCGCCTCGCGGCCGATAACCGCAAGGCGCGTTACAATTACGAGATCATCGAGACGCTCGAGGCCGGCATCGCGTTGCAGGGCACGGAGATCAAGTCCCTGCGCGGTGGCAAGGCGACGATCGGGGAGAGCTATGCCGGGCCGATGGGGACCGAACTCTATCTGTTCAACGCCCATATCCCGGAATATCTCGAAGCCAACCGCTTCAACCATGATGTCCGCCGGCCGCGGAAGCTGCTGCTGCATCGTCGTCAGATCAACAAGCTGATGGGCGCGATCCAGCGCGACGGCTTCACGGTGATCCCGCTCAAGGTCTATTTCAACGACAAGGGCCGCGCGAAGGTCGAACTCGGGCTTGGCCGCGGCAAGAAGCTGCATGACAAGCGCGAGACCGAAAAGACCCGCGACTGGAACCGCGACAAGGCGCGGATCATGAAAACCGGCGGCTGAACCGACAGGGCTTTCCGAAAGGGCGATCGTCACGGAAAAAGGGCCGCGCGAGCGGCCCTTTTTCCTTCTCAGGGCGTCCATCCAAAAACAGAAGGTTAGATCATCGCCTTCTTGAAATTGGCGTTGGCCTTGTCCCAGTTCACCGTCTTCCACCACGCCGCCAGATAGTCGGCGCGGCGGCTCTGGTGCTTGAGATAATAGGCGTGTTCCCAGACATCGACACCGACGACCGCCTTGGCGCCGAGTTCGAGCGGGGTGTCCTGATTGGCGGTGCTGACGATCGCGAGCTTCTTGTCCTTGCCGACGACCAGCCAGGCCCAGCCGGAGCCGAAGCGGCCCAGGGCGGCGGCGTTGAGCTTGGTCGCCATATCGCTCACCGAACCGAGCGAGGCCTCGACCGCGCTCTTGAGTTCGGGTGAGGGCTGCTCCGCGCCGCCCGGCGTCATCAGTTCCCAGAAGAACGTGTGGTTCCAGTGGCCGCCGACATTGTTGCGGACGCCGGTGCGAACGTTCTCGGGAACCGCGCTGAGATCGGCCAGCACGGTCTCGATTGGCGTCGTCCTCAGGTCCGCCCATTGATTGGCCAGCGCGTTGGCGTTGTTCACATAGGCCTGATGATGGGCGGTGTGATGGATACGCATGGTGGCGGCGTCGATATTGGGCTCCAGCGCCTCATAGGCATAGCCGAGCGGCGGCAACGTGAAGGCGGGTGCAGCCGCCGGTGCGGCGGGAGCAGGCGTAGCCTGCGCCAGGACGAGAGCGGGCTTGGCGATGACGAAAACGCCCGCGGAGCTCCCCGCGAGCCCGGCGAGAAAATGACGGCGATGCATGATGAGGCCTCCCAGTCCCGTTGTTGCCATAGCCGGCCCGGCCGAATCACATGGCGGCCTGGGGCCTCGCTCCAACGGTCGTATCACAGCCCCTGACCACACGTCAGTGGCGTGCCGAAATCAGCCTTCGACCGGTTCGTCGCCCTGGCGGATGCCATAACGGCGTTCCAGTCCGGGATGGCCGGGCGTGCCCGCAGCGCCACTGCGCGGCGCGCGCTCCGAGGGGTCGCGCCCGATTTTCGCCATGAGATGCGAAAGGTCGAGGAACTCGTCGCATTGGCGGCGCAACTCGTCTGAGACCATGGGGGGATTGGTCGTGATGGTCGAGACCACCGAGACCTTTACACCCTTGCGTTGCACGGCTTCAACCAGTGGGCGAAAGTCACCATCGCCCGAGAACAAGTAGATCTGGTCAAGATGCGGCGCTAGTTCGAGCATTTCAATGGCGAGCTCGATGTCCATATTGCCTTTGACCCGGCGGCGACCGGTCGCATCGGTGAATTCTTTGGCCGCCTTGGTGATGACCCGGTAGCCGTTATAGTCGAGCCAGTCGACCAGTGGTCTGATCGACGAGTACTCTTCGCTTTCGACTAACGTAGTGAAGTAAAAGGCCCGGATGAGGTTGCCTCGTGCCTGGAATTCCTTCAACAGTCGACGGTAATCCATGTCGAAGCCAAGCTGCTTCGATGTGGCATAGAGGTTTGCCCCATCGATAAAAAGCGCGATGCGCGGCTCCGCCATGGGAACGACTCCAGTAAAAATCGAATCAAATACGTCAGATCGAAAGGATAGCGGTCAGGCAATGTCGAAAGATCGGCGAATTCTGATCAGCCAAGCACTAATTATGTGGCCACTTGCTGGAGTCTTGCAAGTGCGCTTGCTCAGGCTGGTCAGTTTCCTTGAGCCCCGCAGGGCCCTTCAGCTGGCGAGCCCCCGGCTGCCGGGCTTGACCGCCGGGATGGCGGCGAGCTCGGGTGGCAGCGCGTCAGGAGCATAAGCCGGGATATCGAGAGCGACGAGGCTGACCAGTCTGACGCCGAGATCGGCCTTGCTGGCGGAACGGTCGACCAGGCAAGCGGCGCCGAGAATCTGGCCAGGTTCACCAGCGATCGAGGCCAGGCATTCGCGCGAGGAGAGGCCGGTGGTGACGATGTCTTCGACCATCACCACGCGCGCACCGGCGGGGATGGCGAAGCCGCGGCGCAGCTTGAACTGTCCGTCCTCGCGTTCGACGAACACCGCCTTGGCCTTGAGGTGCCGTGCTGTCTCGTAGCCCGGCACGATGCCGCCGACCGCGGGCGAGACGACATAGTCGACCTTGCCGAATGTGGCTTCGATCTTGGCGGCAAGCGCCTTGCAGAGCCGCTCGGTGCGGACCGGGTCCTGGAAGATGAACATCTTCTGCAGGAAGACCGGGCTACGCAGGCCGGAAGACAGGATGAAATGACCTTCAAGCAATGCGCCGGCATCGCGGAATTCGGCCAGGACCTCGTCGTCGGTCATCGGTGCGCCTCGCAGATGGAGTTGATCCCATTGCCTGCGACGGGCACAGGCGAGTGCTTTTGCGCCGGAATGGCCTGCGTTTCAAGCGTGGGCCCGAGCGGAGCTGTGGAAGGCTGGCAGCGCATCGGCCGGAATATCGTATCCGGTCCGATGATCTGACCGCCTGTGATTGCATGGGCTTGCCCGAAAGCCGCAATCCGTTTTTCGGGCCGATGCTTTAGCCGACCACGCGCTCGACCCGGCTGATCACCCGTTTCTCGCGCAGCTCGCTGATGATGGCGCTGAGATGTTTCAGGTCCCAGACCGTGAGATCGATGGTGACATCGGTGAAGTCCGGCGTCGGCCGCACCATCGTCACCGCATCGATATTGCCGTCATGCTCGGCGATGGTGGTGGTGATCTGCGCCAGCGAGCCGGGTTCGTTGATCGAGTTGAGGGCGATGCGCGCCGGAAAGCGCTGGGGCGTCTTGTCGTCGAGATCCCAGCGCACGTCGAGCCAGCGATCGGGCTCGTTGTCGAAGGCCGCCAGCGAAGGCGACTGGATCGGATAGATCGTCACGCCTTCGCCAGGCGTCAGGATTCCGACGATGCGATCGCCCGGCACGGCGCCGCCATTCGGCGCGAAGCGCACCGGCAGATCGCCGCCGAGGCCACGGATCGGGATGGCATTGGCGCCCGGCGTCTCGCCGGGCAGCTTGAACTTGAGATTGTCGCCCTTGCGCAGCTCGAACCAGCCCTTGCCGTTGCTTTCGCCACGGGCTTCGGGCGTGGACCGCTTCTCCGGCTCGAGATCGGGATAGACCGCCTTGACGACGTCGCCCGAGAACATCTCGCCGCGCCCGACAGCGGCGAACACGTCGTCAACGSCGGTGCGGGCCAGCCGCTTGAGCGCCGCCTTGAGCTTTTCGTCGGTGAAGACACGCTCGGCGCGCATGAAGGCGCGTTCGAGGATCTGGCGGCCAAGGCCGGCATATTGCTTGCGCACGGCCGCGCGCGTCGCCCTTCGGATCGCGGCGCGCGCCTTGCCGGTTACGACGAGCGATTCCCAGGCCGCGGGGGGCACCTGCCCGTCGGCGCGGGTGATTTCGACCTCGTCGCCATTCTGCAGCTCGGTGAGCAGCGGCGCGATGCGGCCATTGATCTTGGCACCGACCGCGGTGTTGCCGACATCGGTATGGACCGCATAGGCGAAGTCGATCGGGGTCGCCCCGCGCGGCAGGGCGATCAGCCGGCCCTTGGGCGTGAAGCAGAAGACCTGGTCGTGGAAGAGCTCGAGCTTGGTGTGCTCCAGGAACTCTTCCGGATTGTCGCCCTCTGCGAGCAGGTCGACGGTGCGCCGCAGCCACTGATAGGCCCGGCTTTCATCGGCGGCACCGGAGAGCTCGGTGGTCCGTCCGTCCTTGTAATGGGCATGGGCCGCGATGCCGTATTCGGCGATGCGGTCCATCTTGTCGGTGCGAATCTGCAGTTCGACGCGGCTATGGCCCGGGCCGACCACCGTGGTGTGGATCGACCGATAGTCGTTCTGCTTCGGCGTCGAGATGTAGTCCTTGTAGCGCCCCGGAACCATCGGCCAGGTCGTGTGGACGATCCCGAGCACGCGGTAGCAATCCTCCAACTGGTCGACGATGACCCGGAAGCCGAAAATATCCGAAAGCTGCTCGAAGGAGACCGACTTGCGCTCCATCTTGCGCCAGATCGAGTAGGGGCGCTTGCGCCGTCCGGCGACCTCCGCCTGGATGCCGCGCGCGGCCAGCTTCTCCTTGAGATCGATCTCGATCGCGCTGATCACGGAGCCTTCGCGCTCGGTCACCTCTTCCAGGCGCTTGGTGATGGTGGAGTGGGCTTCCGGCTTGATATGGCGGAAGGCCAGTTCTTCCAGCTCCTCGCGCAGTTCCTGCATGCCCATCCGCCCGGCGAGCGGGGCATAGATCTCGGCCGTCTCCTCGGCGACGCGCAGCCGCTTCTCGGGCGGGACGAAATGCAGGGTGCGCATGTTGTGCAGCCGGTCGGCGAGCTTGACCAGGAGCACCCGGACATCTTCGGCGATGGCCAGCAGCAGCTTGCGGAAATTCTCGCCCTGGGCCGCCTTCTTCGAGACGAGGTCGAGTTTCTTGATCTTGGTCAAGCCGTCGACGAGCCGGCGGATATCCGGCCCGAACATGCTCTCGATCTCTTCGAGAGTGGCTGCCGTATCCTCGACGGTGTCGTGCAGGACGGCGGCGACGATCGTCGCATCGTCCAGCTTGAGATCGGTCAGGATCGCCGCGACTTCGAGGGGATGCGCGAAGAAGGGGTCGCCCGAGGCGCGCTTCTGTGTGCCATGCGCGCGCATGGCATAGACATACGCTCGGTTGAGCAGGTCTTCGTCGGTATTCGGATTATAGCTCCTGACCCGGTCAACGAGCTCGTATTGCCGCATCATGCCCATGCGGGCCCCTGTAACGCCTGCCAAGAATTGCAAAGGTTCAATATCGGCACGGCGTTCCGGCGGGGCAAGGCGATTCTATGCAGGGTAGGCATGAAAAAGCCCGGCAATGCCGGGCTTTAGCGTAGACTGGTGAACGCTTTGATCAGTCTTCGTCGTCGGCGCTCTCGGTCGGCGGCACGAGGCCGTCGAGGCCGCGCAGCAGATCTTCCTCGCTCATGCGATCGAACTGGACTTCCGAATCGGGCGTCGCTGCGCTGGACGGGCCGCTGGTCAGGAGCGGCACGGTCTCGGCCTCAGGCTCGTCGACCTCGACATGCTTCTGCAGCGAGTGGATCAGCTCTTCCTTCAAATCTTCGGGAGTGAGCTTCTCTTCGGCGATTTCGCGTAGCGCCACGACGGGGTTCTTGTCGTTGTCGCGGGGAACCAGAATCTGCGTGCCCGAAGCGATCATGCGGGCGCGGTGGCTGGCCAGCAGAACCAGCTCGAAGCGGTTCTCGACCTTGTCGATGCAGTCCTCAACGGTAACGCGAGCCATTGAACGGCTCCTTCTGATCTTGGCGATGCAGGGAAAGATTGATGTGAGCCGGCCATACAGGCAAAGCCGGGCGGATGCAAGATTTTGCTGCGCGCGCTTACCAGCTCTCGCCCTGCATCCGGCTGACCAGCTCGTCGAGCCTGGGCTCACGATGGGCCAGGCCGTCGAGGATCGATCCCCCCGCCATCGCCGGCAGCTCATGCGGCGCAAGCTCGGCAAAGCGCATGCGCATCGGCGTCGCCACGCCCTCGCCGAAGGCGATCGCCTCGCGATTGCCGATGGCCGAGAGGAAGCCGATCGTGCTCGCCGAGGCGTCGGCAATGGCCGAGCGGATGATCTGCTGGTCGCGGTCATTGGCGAGCCGCATCGCAAAGATGGTCGAGCATTGCGACAGGATCGTGGGATCGAGCTCGCCCGGGCGCTGGGTCACGACGCCGAGATAGGCGCCGTATTTGCGGCCTTCCTTGGCGATGCGGGCGATGGCTTGCCGGGTCGGCGTGAAGCCGAGCGACTGGTCCGCCGGCACATAGCGATGGGCTTCCTCGCAGAGCAGCAGCACCTCGTAGCCGCCATGGCTGAACATGGCGAGGTCGAAGGCGATGCGCGCCAGCACGGATGCGACGGCGTTGACGACATCGGCCGGCAGCCCGGCGAGCTGGAACACGCAGATCGGCCGGCCATGCTGCGGAATCCGGAAGATCTGGCCGATCACCTGGCCCATGCCTTCGACCATGTTCGCGCGTGCGAACATGAACTGGTAGCTCGGGTCGCCATAGAGGGCTTCGAGACGGACCTTCAGCGATCGCAGCGCGGCACGCGGATAACGGATCTCATGGAGCCCCATCAACTCGTCCAGGACGGCGAGCGCGTCGACCATCCTGTAGGGCAGGGGGGCGTCGCCGCTGGAGGCAGCGCCACCGGCCGCCGACCGCCGCGCCGTCGGATCGAGCGGCCGCTTCAGCAGCGAGGCGCCGAGGTCGCGGGCGAAGTCCTGAGCTGCGGGCTTGCGATAGCGGGTGCGGGCCGCGGCGATGACCTCGCGCAGGATGTCGATCTCGTCGAGATCGGGACGGCCGCGAAAGACGACATCGGCAAATTCTTCGAGGCGGAACATCCAGAAGGGCAGGTCGAGGCTCTGCGCATCGGTGACCACGGCCTTGTCGGGAAAGGCGTGGGCGTATTCGTTGTGCGGATCGAGGATCAGCACCCGCAGATGCGGCTTGGCGGCAATCGCCTTGCGCAGCAGCAGCGAGACGGCGCTGGACTTGCCGACGCCGGTCGTGCCGACCAGCGCGAAATGGCGCGACAGCAGATCGTCGATGCAGACCGTCGCCGGAATGGCGGCATCCTGCGTCAGGTGTCCGATGGCGACGCCGGCCCTGGCGCCGAGGTCATGCACCAGAGCAAGATCATGGGCCCGGATACGGTGCGCGATCGCGCCGACTGGCGGATAGGTGGTGATGCCGGTCTGGAAATAAGTGCGTCCGCCCTCGGCTTCCAGCACCTCGCCGAGCAGTTCCACTTCGATATGGACGGGATTGTCGGCCAGTTCGTCCCAGAATTCCCTGACGGCCTTGATCTCATAGACCATGCCGACGATCCGGCTGCGGCCGAGATTGATCGAGATCATCCGCCCGATCGTCCAGGCCTCGGGCGTTGCCGTGCCGGCGCGTGGGATGATGGTGCCGATCGTCGCACGCGCGCCATTGCATGACAGAACGCGGCCGATCGACCGGTCGGCCACCTGGCCGGCGGTGCGACGGTCCGGAATGATATCGTTTTCGAACTGGCCCTGATTGACGGAAATCTGCACGGCCCTGGGTC
This sequence comes from Allobosea sp. 01N443, assembly GCF_056399325.1. Taxonomy (NCBI): domain Bacteria; kingdom Pseudomonadati; phylum Pseudomonadota; class Alphaproteobacteria; order Hyphomicrobiales; family Alloboseaceae; genus Allobosea; species Allobosea sp. 01N443. The sequence goes on along the minus strand of NZ_JBFTRC010000029.1, from coordinate 3,975 downwards.
TCTCGATCTGATCTGGGTCAGGCATGAAAGGAGCGTGCGCGCTTAAGATTGGTTTCCAAGCCGCGGCAGCTTGGCGGCGCGGTTAGCAAATCGCGAAGAAGCCCGGGAAAGCTCTCGCGATATCCATCAGCGAACGTGGTCTTGCCGATCAATTTCCGTGCCTTGAGCCGGACCGGGCCAGGCGGTATGCACGCTGGCAACGGGCGAGGGGACTTGTGATGACAAATGGCCGGTTGCGACTGGGCGTGAACATCGATCACGTTGCTACGGTGCGCAATGCGCGTGGCGGAGCCCTGCCCGATCCGATCCGCGCCGCGCATCTTGCTGTCGAGGCCGGAGCCGACGGCATCACGGCGCATCTGCGCGAAGACCGGCGCCACATCCGCGATGCCGACATCGAGCGGCTGATGGCCGAACTCACCGTGCCCCTGAATTTCGAGATGGCAGCCACGGCGGAGATGATCGCGCTGGCTGAGCGCCTGAAGCCGCATGCGGCCTGCCTCGTGCCCGAGAAACGCGAGGAGCGCACGACCGAAGGCGGGCTCGATGTCGTCGGGCAGGAGCGTGCTTTGGCGCCAGCGATCGCGCAGCTCAACGAGGCGGGCTCCAGGGTGTCGCTCTTCATCGAGCCGGATGCTGCTCCGATCAGGATGGCGGCCAAGCTCGGCGCTCCGGTGGTCGAGCTGCATACCGGAACCTGGTGCCATGCCGTCATCGACGGCAAGCGGGACAAGGCCGATGCCGAGTTCCGCCGTCTTGCCGAAGGGGCTGCGCTTGCGGCCTCGCTTGGACTCGAAGTTCATGCCGGCCATGGGCTCGATTACGACACCGCGCGCGAATTGGCGGTCGTTCCCGATTTCGTCGAGTTCAATATTGGCCACTTCCTGGTCGGCGAGGCGCTCTTCATCGGCTTGGAGCAGGCGATCGTGCAGATGCGTGCAGCCATGGACGAAGGGCGCGCGGCCAAGTAGACCGGCTGCATGATCCTCGGCATCGGCTCCGACCTCTGCGATATCCGCCGCATCGAGCAATCGCTGGAGCGGTTCGGCGAGCGCTTCACCCATCGCATCTTTACCGAGGGCGAGCGGGCCAAGTCGGACCGCCGCGCCACCCGGGCGGCCTCCTATGCCCGCCGCTTCGCCGCCAAGGAGGCCTGCTCCAAGGCGCTTGGCACCGGTCTGAGTCGCGGCGTGTTCTGGCGCGATATGGAGGTGGTGAACCTGCCCGGCGGCCAGCCGACGATGCGGTTGACCGGCGGCGCCGCCGAGCGCCTCGCAGCGATGCTGCCGCCAGGGCATGAAGCCTTCGTCCATGTCTCGCTGACCGATGATCCGCCAATGGCGCAGGCTTTCGTCGTGATCGAGGCGCGACCGCTTCTTCCCTGACAGGGAGTACGGGCATGTCTGGTGGTGTCGGCGACGCGGAACGCGAGGAGCGTGCCCGCGCGAGCTTCAGAGGGCAGGTTGAGGCCTGTCGCAGGCTTGGATCCCCCTTCACGGCCCTGTTCTGCGAGGTGATGGCGGAGCGGCTCGATCAAACCAGTGGTTTTGGCCGGCGCGCGCTTGGCTGGCCGGGCGACCCCGTTGCCGATGCGCTGCCCTTGCGGGCAGCCGGTGCCTTCAACGCCTTGGCGCGCTCCGGAACGATGCCGTCACTGCAGGCGCTCTACCCGCCGGCTGTTGCCCGCGCGGACGCATTGTGGAGCGGCCTTGCCGCAGCCATCGACGCCCATGATGCGGATCTTGCCGCCTATCTCGACAGCGCCCCGCAGACCAATGAGGTGAAGCGCTGCGCCGTGCTGCTCGGGGGCGCCTTGATCGTTGCCCGCGATACCGGCTTGCCGCTTGATCTGATCGAGATCGGCGCGAGCGCCGGGCTCAATCTCGGTTTCGAGCGTTATCGCTACGCATTTGGTGCCGCCAGTTGGGGGCGCGACGATGCGCCGGCCACGATTCGCAGCGAATGGCGCGGCAGGCTGCCTCCGCTCGATGCCGCGCTTCGCGTGGCGGCGCGGCGTGCCTGCGACCTCAATCCGCTCGACCCATCGCAACCGGCCGATCGCGCCCGCGTCCTCTCCTATATCTGGCCGGATCAGGCCGACCGCCTGCACACGACCGAAGCAGCCTTCGATGCGGCGTCTGCTGCCTCGTGGCGCGTTGAGCGAGCCGATGCTGCCGCCTGGGTCGAGGCGCGGCTGGCCGAGGCGGCCGCGCCGGGCAGCGCCCGCATGCTGATGCACACGATCATGTGGCAATATCTGCCCGAGCCGACCAAGCAGCGCATCGTTGCGGCCATGGCTGCGGCGGGCGCTGCCGCGACCGCCGAGCGCCCGCTGGCCTGGCTGCGCATGGAGCCGGACGGCAAGCCTGGCCATGCCGCGGTCGCCMTGACGCAATGGCCGGGGGCAGTGGAGCGTGAACTCGGGCGCGCCGATTATCACGGCCGCTGGGTCGAGTGGCACTGAGGCGGGTTAGGGCATCGGCCCGAAAAGTGGATTGCGGTTTTCGGGACAAAGCCGATGCAAACACAAAGGGTTAGATCATCGGACCGGACGCGGTTTCCTGTCCGATGATCTAGGCCGATAACGCAAAACGGGCCGGAGCTGCGCGCACCCGACCCGTTCGAACCACAGGAAACGAGGCGCCGGACCGAGCCGGCGCCATCTTGACGGCTATTCGGCCGTGTCGGACTTCAGCCAGCGATAGAGCACGCCACCAAGAGCGCCGCCGATCAGCGGAGCGACCCAGAACAGCCAGAGCTGCTGCAGCGCCCAGCCGCCGACGAACAGGGCAGGGCCGGTGCTGCGCGCCGGATTGACCGAAGTATTCGTCACGGGAATGCTGACCAGGTGGATGAGAGCGAGGCCGAGGCCGATGGCGAGCGGTGCGAAGCCTGCCGGCGCCTTGCCATGGGTCGCGCCCATGATGATGAAGATGAACATCATCGTCATGACGACTTCCATCAGGAAGCCTGAGAACAGGCTGTACTGGCCCGGCGAATGTTCGCCATAGCCGTTCGAGGCAAAGCCCTTGGCGAGATCGAAGCCAGGCGCGCCCTTGGCGATCATGTAGAGAATGAAGGCGCCGGCGATCGCACCGATCACCTGCGCGACGATATAGGGGAGGACCTGTCCGGTGGGGAAACGCCCGCCGGCCGCGAGCCCGACGGTGACCGCCGGATTGAGATGGCAACCCGAAATATGGCCGATGGCATAGGCCATGGTGACGACCGTCAGGCCGAACGCAAGTGAGACGCCGAGCAGCCCGATACCGACCTGCGGGAAGCCTGCGGCGATGACCGCACTGCCGCAGCCGGCGAAGGTTAGCCAGAATGTGCCGATGGCTTCAGCCGCATATTTCTTCGAGCTCATACTGATTCCCCCAGAGGTTGTGACCAGCTATCAGTGAACCTGGGCTCGGAATGCGTCAATTACGCTACTGCGGGGCCGCCCTTCACCTGCGGCAGGGGTCGATCTTCGCCGGCTGCTGCTTGGCCTGGGGCAATGTCGGGGCGGCGCGATTGCGTCGCCTCAATTGCGGCAGGTCCGGACCTGCGGGCAGCCGGGTAAATTCGCGATGACAGAACCAATGTTGCGTTGCGATGCCGGGCGGCCCTGTTCGCGCCATCTTGTGCGAGGATATCGCGTTGTCCCCGGCCGTACATTCCGCTATGCCGCGCCTCGGAACTGATGAAGGAGCGCCCCGGGTGGCCAACGACGCCGAAATCAAGAGCAAGACGGCCAAGGACGAGGGCGGCATCCTTGAGACGATCAAGGTCGTCGTCCAGGCGCTTCTCATCGCGCTTGTCATCCGCACGCTGTTGTTCCAGCCCTTCAACATTCCGTCGGGCTCGCTGATCCCGACATTGCTGATCGGCGACTATCTCTTCGTCTCCAAATACACCTACGGCTATTCCAAGCACTCGATCCCGTTCAGCCCGCCGCTGTTCAAGGGCCGGGTCTGGGCTGCCGAGCCG